>CALXDR010000051.1 GCA_944387115.1 uncultured Oscillospiraceae bacterium | reverse complement strand
GTCGTGGAGCAGGCTGTTGACCAGCTCCATCACCTCGGGGGGCATGGTGGCGGAGAAGAACAGGGTCTGCTTCTTCTCGGGGAGCAGGCGCAGCACCCGCTTCACATCGTGGATAAAGCCCATGTCCAGCATCCGGTCAGCCTCATCCAGAACGAAAATTTCAATGTGGCTCAAATCCAGCAGCCCCTGGCCGTGGAGGTCCAGCAGCCGCCCCGGGGTGGCCACCAAAATGTCCAGCCCCCGGCGGATGGCGTCCACCTGAGGCTGCTGGCCCACGCCGCCGAAAATCACCGCCGAGCGCAGGGGGAGGTGGCGTCCGTAGGCGGTCAGATTGTCCTGAATCTGGAGGGCCAGCTCACGGGTGGGGGTGAGAATCAAGGCCCGAATGACCCGGGGCTTGGGCTGGCGCTGGCTCAGCCGCTGGAGAATGGGGGCGGAAAAGGCACAGGTTTTCCCCGTGCCCGTCTGGGCGCAGCCCAGCACATCCCGGCCCGCCAGGGCAGGGGGGATGGCCCGCTGCTGAATGGGGGTGGGGCGGGTATACCCCTCCTCCCGCAGTGCCTTCAAAATCGGGTCCATCAGACCCAGCTCGTCAAAATCCATCAAATCCATCATGGTTGTAGTCGTCCTTTTTCCTATTCATAGTTCTGCGCAGCTGGAGACGTGCAGGGCGGCACGCACCGCCTCCACGGTCTGTAACAGACTTTGTCCATCCCCATCCACGGTGATGTGCGCATAGCGCTCATAGAGAGGCGCGCGGCAGGCGTACACATCCGCCAGCGTCTGCCCGGGCTGCAGGGCAATGCCCCGGCTGGAGAGGTTGTGAATGCGCCGCTCCACCTCCGCCAGGCTGAGCCGGAGGTACACCACCCTGCCCAGCTGCGCCAGGTGCTCCATGGCTGCGCTGCGGCACACGCAGCTCCCGCCGGGCGCCACCACGGTGCGGCTGCATTGGATGCCCGACAGCACCGCCCCCTCCAGGTCGAGGAAGGGCTCCACCCCCCGCCGGTCCAAAATCTCCTGGAGCAGCATACCCTCCTGCTGCTGGATGCGCAGATCTCCATCCAAAAAGTCATAGCCCAGCGCCTTGGCCAGCACCACGCCCACACTGCTCTTGCCTGAGCCGGGCATTCCAATCAGAATGATGTTGTCCATCCGCCCAACCTCCCATACTGTGGGCAGCAGCGCTTTCCCGCCGTGCCCGCACTAAGACAGGATATTATACCATCAATTGCGGGCATTGGCAATTCTATTTTGTCACCGGTTCCCCCGCTTTTGGTTGAAGGGACAGGGGTTTTGTGGTATGATACCGGTACAGCTGTGGGCCCGCCCTCCAGGCCGGCCCACGGCACAACACAATTAGGAGGACAAACATGGAAAAGGTGGTGCTGGGTCTGTCCGGCGGCGTGGACTCATCGGTGGCGGCCCTGCGGCTGAAGGAGGCCGGCTATGAGGTGCTGGCTTTGTATCTGGACATCGGCCTGGGCGGGGAAGAGGCCGCAGCAGAAACTGCCCGCCAACTGGGTCTGGATTTTGCGGTGGAATGTGTGGCAGAGGAGCTGGAAGCGCAGGTGTGCCGCCCCTTCTACCAAGACTACCTGGCCGGCCGCACCCCCATTCCCTGCGCCCGGTGCAATCCCACGGTAAAATTCCCCGCTCTGCTGCGCTATGCCCAGCGCAGGGGCGCCCGCTATGTGGCCACGGGCCACTATGCCCGCATTGGCACGGGAACGGATGGTCAGCCCATCCTGCTGCGGGGCATGGAGCCCAACGACCAAAGCTATATGCTGGCCCGGCTGCCCCGCCCCCTGCTCTCCCACATCCTCTTCCCCCTGGGCGACGTGGCCAAGACAGTCACCCGTGAACAGGCGGCGGGGGAGGGCCTCCACAACGCCCAGCGCCCCGACTCCATGGACATCTGCTTTGTCCCCGACCAGGACTACGCCGCCTGGCTGGACCGCCGGGGCGGCACCCCTCCTCCGGGCAATTTTGTGGATGCGGCGGGAAATGTGCTGGGCAAGCATAAGGGGTACCACCACTATACCATCGGCCAGCGGCGGGGACTGGGCGTGTCCTCCACCGGGCGGCTGTTTGTCTCCGCCATCCGCCCGGAGCGCAATGAGGTGGTGCTCTCCCACGGGGAAGGGCTCCACGCAGACCGGGTGGTGTGCAGCCAGCTCAACTGGCTGGCAGAAGGGGCGCTGGACGCCCCCAGGGCCGCCCAGGTGCGCCTGCGCCACTCCCGGCACAGCCAGCAGGCCACCCTCATCCCCCTGGAAAACGGCGGGGTGGAGCTGCAATTGGATCGCCCCGCCCGTGCCCCCACCCCAGGTCAGCTGGCGGTGTTTTACCACGGGGAGCAGGTTCTGGGCAGCGGCTGGATTGAGCGCCAGGGGGATGCAGATTCCTCCTGCTGAGGGCGCTCCCACCCATCTGCCGCCCCCCCAGGCGCCTGCTCCGGGCGCAGAGCGCTGCACCCAACCGGGGCGTTCACCGGCGCCCCATATCCCACCAGGAGGTGACTATGAAACCCAACGTATTGGTCATCTGCGGCCCCACCGCCTCGGGCAAAACCGCCTTGGCGGTGGCCTTGGCCCAGCGCTTTGACGGCGAGGTGGTGTCCGCCGACTCCATGCAGGTCTACCGGGGCATGGACATCGGCACCGCCAAGCCAACGCCCCAGGAGATGGGGGGCATTGTCCACCATATGCTGGACGTGGCCCAGCCGGAGGAGGCTTTTTCCGTGGCCCGCTATGTGTCCATGGCGGTTCCCATTGTGGACGACATCCTGGCCCGGGGCAAGCTCCCCATCATCGCCGGGGGTACGGGGCTGTATGTGGACCATCTCATTGCAGGGCGGCAGTTTGCCCCCTTTCCCCAACACAGCGGACTGCGGGAAGCCCTCCAGCAGCGGGTCAGGGCGGAGGGACTGCCCGCCCTGCGCTGCGAGCTGGCCCAGGTGGACCCCGAGGCCGCCCAGCGGCTCCATCCCAACGATGAAAAGCGCATCATCCGTGCCCTGGAGGTGTACCACTCCACAGGCAAGACCATCTCCCAGCACAACCGGGAGAGCGCCGCCCTCCCCAATCGCTACACCCCCCTCACCCTGGCCCTCAACTACCGGGAGCGCCCCTGGCTGTGGGCACGCATTGACCAGCGGGTGGACGAGATGATGGCCCGGGGGCTGGAGGGGGAGGTGCGGGGCCTGCTGGACAGCGGGGTCCCCCTCAGCGCCACCTCCATGCAGGCCATCGGCTACAAGGAGATGGCCGCCGCCCTGTTGGAGGGCCGCCCCGTCCGGGAGGGGGCCGAGGAAATCAAGCTGCGCTCCCGGCAATACGCCAAGCGGCAGCTGACCTGGTTCCGCCGCAATGCCCAGGCCCATTGGCTGCTGTGGGAGGAGCGTCCAGATTTTTCCTCTGCCCTCCAAAATGCGACAAATCTCATCCTGGCCTCTGGCTTACAATAACAGCACGTCCGGCGTCAGCCGGCAGAGAATACCCCGGAGGGAATCCTTCCGCTCCGGGCAGAAGGAGTGCTTGTTATGAGTTTTACCGCCGTTGCCGTGGGCCGTCAGCCCAATGTCCAGGATCTGTTTCTCACCTGCGCCCGCCGTCAGGCCGCCAGAGTGACCCTGTTTTTGATGAACGGGTATCAGCTGCGTGGGGTGATCACCGCCTTTGACCCCTATGTGGTGGTGCTCACCTCAGACGGCCGCCAGCAGGTCATTTATAAGCATGCCATCTCCACCATTGCTCCAGAACACCCTGTGGTGTTGGAGGAGCCTTAACCCTCCGGTCTGCGGGGCCGGAGCGAGAAAGGTAGGTTCATATGAAGGAAAGTACCCTTGCCACCAAAGTCATGGTCGGCGTGCTGTGTGCCGGCGTGACCCTCTATCTGGCCCTCTATGTCCTGATGGGGTTCCAATCCGACGTGACCACTACGGTGGCCTATCAATACACCGTCAGCCAGGGCACCGAGGCCTCTGCGGTTCTGGTGCGGGAGGAGCTGCTGCTGGGCAGCGCCGGCGGATATGTGGACGTGGTGCGCTCAGAGGGGGAAAAGGTGGCCTCCGGGGGTGCTGTGGCCCTGCTCTATTCCGACCCCGGCGCCCTGACCACCCAGCAGAGCATCCGCACCCTCACTGCGGAGGTGGAGCAGCTCAGGCACGCCCTGACCTCAGGAACCCAGGGCGCAGACACCGCCAAGCTGGACGAGCAGGTGGTGGCCTCCATTGTCAATCTGCGGGCGCTGACCGCCTCGGGTGATTTGTCCGCCCTGGAGGACAGTGTGCTCCACCTGCGCACCATGGTGTTCCGGCGGGATTACTCCATGGGCGACACCCAGTCTGTGGCCCGCATCTCCCAGCTCATTGCGGACAAGCAGGCCCAGCTGTCCACCCTCCAGGCCTCCCTGGGGCAGGTGTCCCAGACCATGTACGCCCCCCAGGCCGGGGTGTTTTCCGGTCAGGCCGATGGGTATGAATCCCTCGTCACCCCGGATATGCTCTCCACCATGACCCCCCAGCAGCTCTCTGAGCTGCTCAGCGCCCCCGCCCCCGCCCAGCCCAACACCGTGGGCAAATTGGTGACCAACCCCACCTGGTATCTGGCCGCCCTGTTTCCCGGGGACAATCAGTATAACCTCACCACAGGGCGCACCTACACCGTGGCCTTTTCCCACGACTACTACGGGGATATTCCAATGACCTTGGAGCGCATTGAGCCCAGCCAGGATCAGACCCTGGTGGTCTTTTCCTGCAATACCCACCTGGCCGATACCACCCTGCTGCGGCTGCAAACTGTGGACATCGTCACCCAGCGGGTCACGGGCATCCGCATCCCCCGCAAGGCTTTGCGGGTGGAAACCACACAGGTGACCCGGGAGGACGGCACCGTGGCCGAGGAAAACCAGTACTATGTCTATGCCTCCGTGGGGGGGCAGGCGGAAAAAAAGCCGGTGAATGTGCTCTACACCGGGGACACCTTTTACCTGGTGGAGCCCTCCAACCCCCACGCCGCCATCCGTCTGCGTGCAGGCGAGCAGGTCATCCTGTCCACCTCAGATATCTATGACGGAAAGGTGGTGGGGTGAGCATGGGCCAGCTGGAGGAGCGCCTGGCGCAGGTGCAGGCCAGCATTGCCGCCGCCTGCGCCGCCTGCGGGCGCGCGCCGTCGGAGGTCTCCCTCATCGCCGCCACAAAAACCCAAAGCCACCAGACCATTCGCCAAGCCATTGCCGCCGGCGTGACCCTGTGCGGGGAAAACCGTGTGCAGGAGCTCAACGCCCACCTGGAGGCGGATGCCTACCAGGGGGCCGGCGTACACTTTATCGGGCAGTTGCAGACCAACAAGGTGCGCTTTGTGGTGGGTCGGGTGGCGCTGATTCACTCGGTATCCTCGGAAAAGCTGCTGCTGGCCATTCAGCGCCAGGCGGAAAAGCTGGGGGTAATCCAGCCCATCCTGTTGGAAGTCAACCTGGCAGGGGAGGTGCGCAAGGCCGGATTTTCCCCCCAGCAGGTACACGCTGCGGCCCGGCTGGCCCGCACGCTCCCCAATCTGTCCCTGGGCGGGCTGATGTGCATTCCTCCGGCAGCGTCCAGGCAGGGAGAAAATCGCCCCTACTTCGAAAAATTGGCTCAGTTAGCTGTTGACATAAGAGGTGAAATAGGTGATAATGGAGTAGATTCATTTCACCTATCCATGGGTATGAGCGGTGATTATCAGGATGCCATTTCCGCCGGCGCCACCTTGATTCGCCTTGGCACCGCCCTGTTCGGGCCCCGCCCTGCCCCCAATACATTTGAAGGGAGTCCAATCCATGAGCCTGTTTGACGAGCTGAAGCGCCTGGCCCGCCCCTATGAGGACGGCGACGAGGACGCCTACGAAGAGGATTTTGCCCCCGTAAACTCCTCCGCCTCCAGCACTGCCTCCACCAGCCGTGAGAGTATGCACGAGCAAGATCTGGAGCAGCGCAACAAGGTCATCAACATTCACACCACCACCCAGCTTCAGGTGGTGCTGCTCAAGCCCGAGCGGTTTGAAAACGCCTCCGAGATTGCCGACCACCTGCGGGACAAGCGCACTGTGGTGCTCAATCTGGAAAAGACGGATAAGACCATCGCCCGCCGCCTGATTGACTTTCTCTCCGGCGTGGCCTACGCCAACGAGGGCACCATCAAGAAGGTAGCCCTGTCCACCTACATCATTACCCCCTACAACGTGGAGATTTTAGGCGATCTCATTGATGAACTGGAGAACACTGGCGCATATTTCTAAGCGAAAGGGGATCTGACCTATGATGACTCCGCAGGAGGTAGCCAGCCACGCATTTGCCAAGGCTACCCTGGGCGGCTACAACATGGCCATGGTGGACGAGTTCCTCGACCAGCTCACCGCCGACTACACCGCCCTGTACAACGACAACGCCATTTTGAAAAACAAGCTGAAGGTTCTGTCTGAAACGGTGGAGGAGTACCGGGCCACGGACACCGCCATGCGCAAGCTGCTCCTCACTGCCCAGCAGAAGGCAGACTCCATCGTCAGCGACGCCGAGAAGCAGAAGACGCAGATTGTCCACCAGGCGGAGGTGAGCGCCCACGCCCACGTGGCTGAGCTGAAGGCGGCCGCCGATGCCGAGGAATACCGGCTGGAGCAGGCCAGGCAGTCCACCGCCCGCTGTGTGGAGCAGCTCAAGGCCCTGTACACCAAGGAGCTGGAGTTTTTGGCCCGGCTGAGCGAGCTGGCGCCTGAGTCTGCCAGTCAGGCAGACCCCTCCTCGGAGATTGAGGCCTCTGTCTCTGCCCTCTACAGCCAGCAAACCGCCGCCCAGCCCTCCCAAGCCCCGGCAGAGGAGGCGTCCCCCGCACAAGAGGTGAGCCAGCCCGCTGCCGAGGCTGCGCCCGCCGCTGCGCCCGTGGAGGAGGACACCGCTCCCTATGCCCCCGTGCGGGAAGTGGGCCGTCCTCCAGAGGATATGGAGGCCACCCGCCGTTTTGACAATCTTCAATTTGGCAAGGACTACGAAATTCGTTGACCTCCTCCCATAGCGTTCAAAAAGCCCCCGCCATAGACAGGCGGGGGCTTTGTTTGTCAAGAATCTTTCTTTGGTACCATTTTCGGAGCAAAATCCAGCACTTTTCCTACACAGCCCCTCAAAAAAGTCCAAGGACTTTTTTGAGGGGGTTACCGCTTCATCCCTCAGAACGGGGCGGCTCACCGCCCCCCTTGCGGGGGCGGGTGCGATAGTAGGGGCGGCGGCGCTTCTCGCCGGATTGTCCGCCCGGTACAGTCTGTTCTCCGCTGGTGCGGCCAGTTCCCTTATCACGGGCCCCTCTTGGCCCTTCGGCATTGCGGGGAGGCTGTCCATTGCGGAAGGACTGTCCCCCTTTGCCCGGGCGGTTGGGGCGGTTTTGCCCGCCCTTACCAGGGGCATTGCCCCCCTTTCCAGCCACCTGGGCAGTGCCCTTGGGGGGCGTCTGCCCGCTCCAGGCCCCCTGTCCTCCCTTGGGAACAAAGGAAACTGTCCCCTTGCCTGCGGCTTTGGGGGCAGGCTTTGCCCCTGCCTGGGCCGCCCGCTGCTCCTGTCCCGCCTTTGGCGCGCGGCCCGGACGGCTGCGCCCCTTATTGCGGGCGCTGCCCCGCCGCTCCTCCTGCTGTTCTCCCAGGTACTGGGCCAGCAGGGCGGACAGGTCGCTGCCCTCGCCAGGCCGGCGCATGGTGCGCTCCTCTGCGGGGGGGATATAACGCAGCTTCTCCAGCTCCTCCCTGGAGGGCGTCACATAGTCCTCCGGGCGCTTCCCCTTGCCGCTGCGCACCACCCGAATTTCCGTGGTGCGGTAGCTCTTGGGCTGTTCGGCGGAGTTCTCCAGGTGTACCTTTACCTGCTCTTTGAGCAGGTCTACCGCAGTGACCGTTCCCACCCCGTCAGGGCATTCCACAAAGGACTCCTGCTTGGGACAGCGCTTCACTGCATCCTCATAGGCGTCCTGCTCGTACTTCAAGCAGCACATCAGCCGTCCGCAGGTGCCCGAAATTTTCGTGGGGTTGAGGGAGAGATTTTGGGTCTTGGCCATTTTGATGGACACCGGCTGAAACTCGTCCAAAAATTGCGCGCAGCAGAAGGGCTTCCCGCAGATTCCCAGTCCCCCCAGCATCCGGGCCTCGTCCCGGACGCCGATCTGGCGCAGCTCTATGCGGGTGCGGAACACCCCCGCCAAATCCTTCACCAGCGCCCGGAAGTCCACCCGCCCGTCGGCGGTGAAGAAGAAGAGGATTTTTGACCCGTCAAAGCTGAACTCTGCCCGAACCAGCTTCATCTCCAGGCCATGGCGCTGAATCAGGTTCTGGCAAATTTTCAGCGCCTCCTGCTCTTTTTTCGCATTGTCCCGCACCGTGCGCTCGTCCCGCTCTGTGGCCAGACGCACCACCGGGCGCAGGGGCTGCACCACAGCATCGTCATTGACAAAGCCGTTGGGACGGGTGCAGGTGCCGTACTCCAGCCCCTTGCCCGTCTCCACCACAACGCCCTGTCCCTCTGCAACCGTCAGGCCGTTGGGTGCAAAATAATATTGTTTTCCGCCCGCTTTGAAGCGGACGCCAATGATTTCCGTCATGGTTTTCCTCCGTCTACATCAGTTACCGAAGATTTGGGCGCACAATTGCCCCATCAGTCCCACCGGGCTGGGATTGTACACACTGCTCTCACGGCAGGCACGCAAGGCGCGGAGCACCCGCACCCCCCGCTGGGGATGGTGCGCCAGCTGGGAGGATACCTGCCGCTCTGCTACCGCCAAAAGCTCCAGCAGCTCCCCGCCCTTCAGCTTTTGCCGCTCCAGGGCCGCCATGCCCTCTGCCACCTCCAGCTCACTGCCGGTGAGCAGCAGCCGGCACAGCTGTGCGGCCTGCTCTACCTGCTGCGGGTCTGCCTCCGCCTGCTGGGGCGGCAGGGCAAGCTGCTCACACCGGGAGCGGATGGTATCCAGAAGGCGGCCGGGGTGCTCGGCCACCAGCAGAAATGCGGCGTAGTCCGGCCCTTCCTCCAGCACCTTGAGCAATGCGTTTTGCGCAACCTGATTCATACTGTCGGCAGGGTGGATGATGTAGACCTTCCGCACCCCCTCATTGGGCCGGATATAGGCATCCGACCGGAGGGTGCGGGCCTGATCCACGGTAATCTCCCGCTTGCCCTTGGGCACGCCCACCCAAATGACATCGGGATGAATCCCCTCCGCCACCTTGCGGCAGGGCAGACACACCCCGCAGGGGGGGTGTGCGCCCTGACACAGATAGGCGGCCGTCAGCTGCCTGGCATAGTCCAGGCGGCTGTCCTCACGCCCTCCGGTGATGAGATAGGCGTGGGACAGCGGGTGAGGTATGGGCCTCACAGGCGCTCAAACCGCTCCACATCCACCACAAAGATGGTGGCACCGCCCACAGTGACCTCCACCGGCATGGAGGGCAGGAAGCTATATCCCATCTCAGCAGTGGTGGGAATCATCTGACGGCGGCTGTGGGCGCACTCACCAATCAGGTCAATGACCCGCTGCACCTTCTCCGCCTCAACGCCAACCAGCAGCGTCACATTGCCCGCCAGCAGGAATCCGCCGGTGGTGGACAGCTTGGTGGACGAAAAGCCGTTTTTCGCCAGGTTGTGGGTGACAGCGCTGGCGTCGTCGTGGTTGATGATAGCAATGATCAGTTTCATAGGTCATCCCCCTTTATGTATTGTGTTGCGCCGACCTCCCAGGATGGGAGCACTACATCGGTACATTGCACATTATACCCCATTTCCTCCAAATAGACCAGATGTTTTTTCTCTAATTTCTCGCCAGGGGCCACCACAGGAATTCCAGGGGGATAGGGCGCCAGCTGTACCGCCGCCACCTGCCCTGCACACGCCTCCCAGGCCACCCGCCGGCGGGGTGCAAACAGTGCTTGCCGTGGAGTGAGCACCTGGGGGGGCGGCGGGGGAGGAGGGGGACAGCGGCGGGGCGTTCCCGGCTGCCAGCACTGCTCCAGCGCCTGGCACAGCCGTGCCTCGTCCCGGTCCGTATCAGCACCGGTGAGGATCAACACCACGTGCCCCACGTCGGACATCTCTGGATATACCCCCTGTTCCCGCAGGGATGCAGCCAGCCTGTCCCCGTCCCCACAGCACAGCACCAGGCGTGTGGGGTCCAGCTCCAGCCCGGCTGGGCGCAGGGAGGGATAGCGCAGCCGCAGCCGGTCAGTGCGCTGCGCCGCCTGGCGGTATGCCAGGCCGCCCGCCCCCTCCATGTGGGCACGCACCACATCCAGCGCAGCCATCATCACATAGGAAGGGGAGGAGGAGCCGTACACAGACCCCACCTGGCGCAGGGTGTCCATGTCCATTCCCCGAGCCAGCAGCAGGGCGCTCTGCCCTGGGGCGGCAAGGGTTTTGTGGGCGGAGAGTACCACCACATCCGCCGCCTGATAGCCCGTATACCCCAAAAAGGGCAGGTGAGCGCCATGGGCGCCGTCCACCATCAGCCTGGCCCCGTGGCGGCGGCACACCGCCCCAATGGCGGGCAGATCAGACAACACTCCGTAATAAGTTGGAGAAGTAATGCAAATAGTTTTTATCTCAGGGTGATGGCGCAGGGTGTCCTCCACCGTCTCAGGCTGGATGGGGCCAGTCACCCCCTCCTCCTCCAGCCAGGGCCGGGGGAGATAGTGGGGCGTGAGGTCTAACAGCCCCAGGGCATTGTAGGCAGAGCGGTGGCTCCCCCGGTCCAGGGCCACATGTCCCCCAATCCCCGCCAGCAGCGCCAGGCCGGTGTGCACGCCCTGGGTGGAGCCCCCGGTGAGAAACAGGCACTGATCCATGCCCACAGCCTTTGCCCACAGCTGTTCCGCCTCCTCAATGGCGTCGCCGCCGCTGCCAAACAGGTCGCCGGTGCTCCCGTTCTCGGTGAAATCCAGCGCACTGGGCCACAGCCCCTCCACCGCCAGAGGTTTTCCGTGGTGTCCGGGCATATTCAGCTGGAGGGTATTGGCCTGCGCCAGGCGGAGCAGGCTGTCATACAGAGGGGTCGGCCCCCCCAGACCAGGATGAAACTTCAACAAACTCTCCTCCTTATGTGGAAAAACAGCCGGTGGAATCCACATTCCACCGGCTTTGTGCTGTCCCGCCGCCTGCAGGCGGCGAAAGAAAATCCAGTCCCGTGTTTTCCGGGGATATACGCCTGGGAAAACACGCTGCTCATGGAAAATAGGGCGACAATTCCGAAGGAATCCAGCCCTGTTTTCCATGCATCCCCCCAGAAAAGTCCTTGGACTTTTTTGATATGGCTCAGCGCTTCGCTTCTGTCTCACAGAGTTTCGCCGCCTGCAGGCGGTGAAAGAAAGTCCAATCCTGTGTTTTCCGGGGACATGCGCCTCGGAAAACACTC
>CALXDR010000050.1 GCA_944387115.1 uncultured Oscillospiraceae bacterium | reverse complement strand
CTCAACCCACATCCCCCGCGCGCGACATGACCCCCTCCCAGTCTGCGTCAATAAAACTGAACTTTATTTCAACCCACATCCCCCGCGAGGGGGATGACCGGATACCGTTACATATTTTTGACATTTACCGCCAATTTCAACCCACATCCCCCGCGAGGGGGATGACTGCAAAAGCTCAAAAAAAGAGCCTCTGCTCTTGTAGATACTCTACAAGATATCACCCATTTTACTCCAATCACTTCCGAAGTGCAATAGGCAGTCTAAAAAAATTGTTGGAATTGCAACAATTTTTCGGTGCGAACCTCCTGGGAAACTCATGTATACTTCCCCATCGCACCACTACAAAATAAGTGCATCATCCGGCCCATAGGCGGGCTGACACCCAAAATGCTCCACCTTCTTTTCATACCGATTGCCTAGGTAGTAAAAGCGCAGGCTATCCTTTTCCACATCCATCAAGGACACCAGTTTCGCCTGGAGCATCCGACACTGCGCTGCATCCAGCAGACACTCAAACACAGATGCCTGAACACGCTGTCCATAGTTGACGCATTGCTTGGCAATCTGGCGCAGACGCTTTCTCCCCATGGCATCCTGTGTGTTTACATCATAGGTGATGAGTACTAGCATCGCATCTCCCTCACTTCCACAAAAAAGGCGGATACTCGTCCAAATCCCCACGGAGATAGCGGGCCAGCAGCATAGCCTGCAACACTGGAACAAGCCCCCAGCGAATTTTTTCTCCCAAAAAAGGATGGGTCAATTCCTCTCCGCTCCTACTATGCCAGCGTTGGAGGAATTTTCTCCTGCCGCTGTCATTCAAAAATACTCCGCCACTCTCTCGGTACTCAAAATCCTCCTCTTGGACCACCCGGTTGTTCACCAGAGATAGGACAAAACGGTCTGCCATACAGGGACGAAGCTCCTCCATTAAATCCAGCGCCAAGGAACTACGCCCCGGTCTATCCCGGTGCAGGAATCCTACATAGCTATCCAGACCAACGCTCTCCAACGCCGAGGCACAATCATGGGCGAGTATACTATAGGCAAAGGACAACAGCGCATTGATAGGATCCATGGGCGGACGACGGCTGCGTGCTCGAAAGGCAAACACCTGGCGATTGCCCAAAACCATCTGGTCAAATATACCGAAATAAGCCGTGGCCGCCGCTCCCTCTATGCCCCGCAAAACATCCAGCTGCTCCTCCCTTTGAATCTGGGTGAGCATATTCCGCAGCTGCGCAGATACCTCTGCCAATCTATCTCCATCCACCCGCATCTTGTGATCTCTGCGAGTGCGTTCCAAGCTCTTCCGGGCATTATACACCTTACCAAACACCATGGAACGGGCAATCCGGCAGCTCTGACCTGGGTCATCCGCCACACGATACTGCGTGCGCCGCAATAGTACATTCCCGTTGGACTCCCCCACCACCCGGGCCAGGAAGCGCCCCTGGGGGCTGCACAGAGACAGAGCAATTCCCTCCCTGGCACACTTCCCCATCAGCGCCGCCGACACCCCCGTGTAGGAAAAGGTAATAATCCCCGACAGATTGTGCAGCGGAATCTGGGCTAGCTTGTCCTCCCCTCGACGGACCACCACCGTCTCCCCCTCCAGGGAGAGATATTGGTCCTCAGAGGTGACAAATAGGGTTCTGAGCAATACTCTCATATGTCCTCCTCCAATGCTTGGCGGAGATAGTCCTCCACACGCCCCTTATTCATCAACTTGGGCAGGCATAACTCTTTGAGGGAGCATGCATTGCATCCCTTGGTGGGCTTCACCTTGGGCGTATACCCCCGGCGATAGATCTGGTGCATCTCCTCCAACAGCTCCTTGACCCTGTTGCGCAATTCTGGGGTAAAAGACACCACCGTCCGCCTGCGTGTTTCGCCGTAATACAGAGCCCCTTCCGGAATATAGCAACACAACATTTCCTCCAGACACATAGCCTGAGCACACAGCTGCAATGCATCCTCACCGCCGGACTTGGGCGCACCTCTCTTATACTCCACGGGGTAGGGGGCCCAGCTCCCTTCCTCCCCGTGGAGCTGGACACCTCCTTCCACTTGTCGAAATTCCACCACATCGCATTTGCCCGCAACTCCAAGGGAGGAGGAACTTACCGGCAGCCCACGCAGGACAAGCACTGACCCGCGGCGCTCCCGCTTGCCCTCGTCGTGGGCATTTCGGTGGAACAACTCCCCCTCCACCGTGCGCAGATTCTCCCGCCACTGGTTTTCCACATGAATCAGCGCCCACTGACGGCGGCAAAAGGCAAAATGCTGTAATCCAGACAGCTGCAAGAAATCCTCTTCCCGATACATCACAGCATCCTGGTACAGGTGACACCCTCAGGCAGACCCTGCTCATCCACGCTGACCTGGTAGTCCTGGTAGGAGCGGGCGGGTCTGCCGGTATTCTCCCGGCGGCGTACCTGCACGGCATCGAACAGCTTCCAGGAGGGGGCGCACCCCAGCTCACTGTCGTGCTTGAACACAATCAGCTCCCGCACCGCCATTTTCCCCCGGGCGGCAGAGCGGTCGTGCTCGAACATATTCATAATGGCCTCCCACAGCAGCGCCAAATCCTCCTCGGAAAATCCGGTGGTTTTCCGGGCCAGATTGGCGGATACATACCCCTCACAGCGGTACAGACCATAGGGGACGATATACTTGCGCCCCATCTCGGTGACCTTGCTCTTTGCGGCCTCCTCGGTGGTGATGGCCACACGGGTGATGGTGACCTCCTGGGGAATGATCTCCTCCACACTGCGGGCAAAGCCCAGCTGCACCGGCCCGCGCACCTGTCCGCAGTTGAGCGCCGCCTTGACAAAGGTGGTCATCACCGCTCCAAAGGTGCGGATGTCATAGAAATTGGCGCACATCCAGTCCCGCACCATGATATCCAGGTCGGGGTTCAGGCTGTCCTTCTTCTTGCCCCGCTCCGGCTTCTCCCTAAGCCCCAGAGCCTCATAGGCCTCCTCGTCACTGCGGTTGAGGGGCACCCCATCCTTCACATAGATGCGGTAACCTGCGGCATCCTCCTTCACCGTTTCCACGTAGTTGCGAATCTTCCGCTTCAGACACACATCGGTGACAAGGCCCAGGCCGGTTTCCATATCCACCCGGGGCATATTCCCGGCGTCGGGGTCTCCATTGGGGTTGCCGTTCTCCACATCAAAGAGAATCACAAAGTCATAGCGGTTTTTGATCGGTTCAGACATCTTACTTCTCCTCCTTGTTCTGTTTCTGATATAGCGCCTGGGTCTGATGATAGTAGCCCAGCTGAAAATCCCCCTGCTGAGGCAGCGACAAATGCTTGGGATACCCCTCCAGCCCATCCATCACCTCACACAACTGTTCTTTGTAATAATTCTCCAACCCATCCTCCATCTTGCTCAGGTGCTTTTGCGCCAGCCTGAGCAGCAGGGGAAACACATAGGCCGGGGTGGCCGAAGCGGAGCTGAAGTATCGATCCGTAATTGTAGCTTTAATTTTAGTGTTACGATTGGCCTCCTCCTGGATTCTCTCCAGGATGGCAAACAGCCGTCCCAGGCGATAGGCGGGGTTCTTGCTCTCATAATTGATGGACACAGTTAATACCTCCTCTGGCACCTCAAAATGGGGATGCTTTGCATAATAGGCCTTAATCATGGCCGCTCGGGGCCAGTTCACCGTGTGGTCTGCACGGATGCGTATGGTCAGGGCTTGGAGAATGGAGGCCGGATAGGGCGTATTGGTGAGCACCGAGCGTATCATCGCCCCCGCCAGGTTGTGTGCCGGCGTGCGGTCCTTGACCTTCCGGCTCACCGTCTCGTCCAAAATCCTCCACAGGGACAGCCGCTCCCCCCGCTCGTAGACCGGCCGCACCATTTCCAGCCGCTTTTGGTGGGCCTGCGCATTGGCCAAAAACCCGCCAAAGGTGTTTTGGAGGAAAAAGCGCACGGAAATCCGGGCAGCATTGGGGGAAAGCCCCAGCACATAGAACTCCATGTTGGGGTCCAAGCGGCTCTCCTCAAACTCCACACACTCCCCCCTGCACAGCCGATTGACCATGGACAGGAGATCCACTTCGGCGTAATTGCGGTCAAACAACACCCCGGAAAATAAGCTCTGGTAGGCGCTGCCGCCCCCCTTTGCCCAGCACACCACCGTGGTATCGCCAATATGGTTCACATGGTCCCTGTCCTGAAGCAAGTGGTTGAGGGCGGTGGTGTAGGCAAAGGCGGCAAACTTGCCGGTGGGGGCATTGAAGTTCTGCTCTTTGCCGTAGGAACAAAAGGCCGGGGCATTGAAGGAGACCAGCGCCGCCCCGCTGGACTGCGCCCCCCGCACATTCTTGATTGCAGGGTGGACGCCCTCTACCGCCCCCCGCTCCCCGGTGACCAGGCACACCATTTGGGGGCCGTCCCCCCCGTCCTGGTTGTAGTGGCGCTCCCAGGCCTGGCGGATTTCCGAGTCATTGTGGACGAAGGTCCCCTGGTAGGTGAAGATGAGGTTGCCGCCTTTCAGCAGCCCCTCCATGTGCTCCTGCAGGGCCGGGTGCTGTGCCGCCTGCTCCGGCTGCCAGGTGCGGAAAAACCGGAGCAGCGCCTTGGCCGCCGGGGCTTCCACCCCCTCCAGCACCTGTTCATGCAGCGCCCTGCACGCCTGGAAGCAGTTCATGGTGCGCTCGGGCTTCCCCTTATCGTCCATACCCAGGATGTAGGTGGAATTGCCATAGAGAAAGTTGGAGGCAATCCCGCTGGTCTTTCTCACCTCCTTGGGCAGAGGCTTTTCCCCCGGCTGCCCGGCCTGAAAGGTGCGGGGCACCGGCTTGTTCCCCTTCCCCTGGGTCTCCAGGCTCACCACACCCAGCACCTCTCCGCCGTCCCCCAGGGTGAGCGCATGGGTGACCTTCACTGCACCCCATCCCGGGGCGGCAATCTCCCCCCGGTCGGCCAGGGTCTGATAATACGCTGTGAGCGCTTGCAAAATCATCTGTGCACCTCCTCACTGTCCCAGGACGGCACCTCCAGCACCCCATCCTTCAGCTTGGCGTGGAAAAACATCGGCTGGATGTTCGACGGGTCGGAATAATCCAAATCGTAGAGCATCCACCCCAAATCCCGCTCTCCCTTCAGCTCATCGGGACAGGGGGGCAGCTGCTGGCAGGCACGAAACCGGGCGGGGAATTCCCGACACCCGAAATAGGGACAGCTGTAAAATTGTCCTCTTCGTATCCGCCGCTTGACAATGTCCTGAAATTTCCCCGGGTTGTCCCCCGGAGCCGCCCGGTCGGTCATGACAAAATGGGCCTCGATGACATAGTGTACATCCCGCAGCAGCAGTGAGGCCCGCTGCTGGATTTCCTGGGTGGTACTCAGGTACAGTTCCCCATGCCCCCGCGTCATCACCGTGCGTGCAGCACGGGCGGAAGCGGTGGCCTTCACCTCGTTGCGCCGCACATTGGTGTGCCGGATGGGCGCACACACATGAATGCGGTCAATCACCCAGCGCAGGCCGGGGTGGTAGTAGATGGACTCCACCAGACCACGGGCCGCCGAAGGGGTCATCACATCATAGGATACCTTCTCTACCTTCAGCTCCGGTCTGGTGAACAGTGCGTACTCCCCCCACACCTCCAGACAGATGGACATAGCATCACTCCTTCCTAAACACTGGTTTGGTTTTCTCTACCGCAAGGGCCGTTCCGGCCTTCGACACAACCGGTGTCCCCTGGATGACCAAATCATAACATGGTTTGTCCTTCCTGTCAACAACTTTTTTCACTTGTTATTGATTTTATTTTTCCTGTTGACAAAACCATTAACATCGTTTAGAGTATATAAGTCTGGTGCAGAGCCCTTCTGCGCCTGCGGATTGAAATACTTGATATTGTTTTAACAAAGCATTGTGGCGCAGGGGTAACTGGTACCCCTGCGCCACAATCCATTTCAAAACAGCATCCTCAGAACAACAGTTCTAGAACAATAGCGCCTCCCAGGCATCCTCCAGGCGCAGCCCCACTTCCTCGTCGTAGCAGCGCAGGTTGGTCAGCACCCGGACGCCGTCCTCCAGGCACTCCACGTCCCCCCGCTTCTCCATCTCTCCAGCCCACTTCTGGCGCACCGATACGCCATACGCTCCCAGGCGGCGGAACAGCCCCCGGCTGCGCTCCCCGCTGCGCAGCCGATTGACCAGCGCCTCCCCCGCTCCTCTGGGGATATAAATGGTGCACTGCTGGTTCTCGTCAATCATATGGAACTGCCCATCCACACGGCGGAAGGGCATCATATCGTGGTCCACCATCTTCAATATCCCGTCCTTGTCCAGATTTTCTGCCCCCAGACACTCCATCACCTGGGTGAAATAACGGCGTATCCCGTCCTGAGATGCAAAATCGGACATCTCCCTGAGGATTTGAACGCAGACATCCCGGTAGAGCTCCATGCCCTGGGCAATCTTACTCTCGCCCCGAAATACCGTCACCACGCTCTCCTCAGCCGGCCGCTTCCCCTCCCGGTTGCATCGTCCGGCGGCCTGAAGGATGGAATCCAGCCCCCACTCCTCCCGCCACACCCCGGGAAAGTCCACATCCACCCCCGCCTCAATGAGGGAGGTGGACACCACACGGCAGGGCAGCCCCTCATCCAGACGGCGGCGGATTTCCTCCAGCTGCGCCCGGCGGTGGCTGGGGCACATCAGGGTGGACAGGTGGAACGCCCCCTCCCCCCGCAGCGTTTGATAGAGGGTCTGGGCGCTCCTTCTGGTGTTGACAATGCACAACCCCTGGTGCACCCCATTGAGCACATCCGCCAGCTCCGCCCAAGTGTATGTCACCCCGCTGCGAAAGGTCACACGGCGAAACACCGGACTGCGCAGCACCTCATCGGGGCACAGCTCCCTGGCCTGCACACCGGGGAGGAACTCCTCAAACAAAGGGCGAAGTGCGGGCTGGGTGGCCGTACACAACACCCCGCTCACCCCATAATGCTTGACCAGCTGTGCAATGGCGTGGACGCAGGGGCGCAGCGCATACAGGGGGAGCATCTGCGCCTCATCAAACACCACCACACTGCCTGCGATGTTGTGCAGCTTTCTGCACTGGGCGCTGCGGCTGGCGTACAGCGACTCAAAAAACTGCACCGCCGTGGTCACCACCACAGGCATATCCCAGTTTTCCGTGGCCTGAGCCATACGAAGGGTGCCGGGGTTGCTCTCCTGGTCAAGCTCCATATCAAACAGGACGTTGGAGTGGTGCTCCAGCACCTGATCCTCCCCCAAAATACTGCGAAACACCTGCGCAGTCTGCTCAATGATGGAGGTATAGGGCACCACATAGATCACCCGCCGCAGACCATTGGCCTTTGCATGGGCCAGAGCAAAGGCCAGGGAGGCCACCGTCTTCCCCCCTCCGGTGGGCACGGTGAGGGTGAACAGACCGGGCCGCTCCCCCTCCCCCCGCTCCATGCAGCGCTCCAGCACGGCACACCGCTGGCGGTTGAGCTCCCCTTCGGGTGGAAACCAGTGGGCAATGTGCCCCTGCAGACGCTCCCAGAGCTGCGCCATGGTGGCCTGCTCCCCCCTCTGCCGGGGCTCGCCCTTCATAAAAGCCTCTGTGTCTAAGTAATCGGCATCCACCAGGCAGGAATAGAGCATCCGGGTGAAAAACACATACTCCCGGCCTGTTTTGTCCAAATACTCCGGCACGGGTGCCTGCCAGGGCAGCGTCACCTCCTGTGTCCAACCGCTGTAATCCTCAAGCTTCTTTTTCAGACGCTCATCAAAGCTGCTCCCCGCCTGCTTCCCCGCTGCACTGCCGTCGGGCAGTCCGCCGTGGTGTCCGGCCACTGCAAAGGCCGCAAGAGGCTGTCCGGCCCGGGCGCACTCAAACGCCCCCGCCGTGGCGTGGTCCACCCGGATGGCGCTCCCCCGCACACGTTTTTGGAACGCTTGCGAGTACTTTCCCAAATCATGGGCCATCCCCGCCAGCCGCCCCTGTTCCCCCGCCCCAAACCAGGCGGCAAACTGGGCGCACAGCTGCGCCGTCCCCTCCAAATGCTCCAAAAGGCTCTGCTCCCGCCCATCCTCGGCCACATGGGCCAAATACCTGTCCTCTCCCACTTGATTTCCTCCCTGTTCCAAAGTGCGCCCCCAAAGAATGCTCCGGGGGATTTTTTCCAAAACTCACCTTTATTCTACCCCATATACCGGCACAAAACAAGGGTTTCCCCACTTTTGTGCAAAACAACAGGCTTGGAAGATCTCCTCCGCTGTCGTATAATAGAGGTAGAAACCAACGAAGGGAGCCATGCCCATGCACTGGAGTGAAGAAGCGCTGCAAGAGGCGCACCGGCAAATTGCCTCCACCATACACAAGCTGCACGGGGTGGTACACACCCTGGAGCAAAAGGAGCAGCCCCAGCGGTATCGCGCCCAAATCACCCTGGCCCAGCGGCGGATTGCCGCCTTTACCCTGGCCGACCAGCTCATCCAGCGGGAGCTGGCAGGCGCTGCTGCGCCCCCATCCCAGCAATCCCCCACCTTCGGAAAGGAGTCATCCACTTGAACACACGCAAACAATTCCTCAGCATCTTCCTGGCCCTTGCCATGGCCCTGTCCGCCCCCTGCTATGCCGGGGCTGTGCAGGCCCCGGCCGCCGCCCAGGACAGTACCCTCTCCACCGCCTCCACCGCCCAAACCCAGGGCGCTGAGGGCCAGACCAGCCTGGACACCACCCAGGCCACCCAGCTGATTCAGAGTATGTTGGACGGCACCCTGACCAGCCACGCAGTGTTTGTCTTTGCCTGGACCTTTGATGCCAAGAATCTTCCCCAGTTTGCCCAGCTGGCGCAGGCGGCCTCTCTGGACTTCTACAGCGCCATCTACGACGGCAGCAATATGCTCTCCATCCTCTGGCAGGTGGACGGCGCTGACGGCCGCATTTCCTTCCCCTGTGCGGTCACCTACAACGCAGACACCAAGACCTGCACCCTCACCTCCTCGGTGCTCAATACCCAGAGCTTTGTCAGCACCCTGATGAACGCCGGGATTTATCAGGAGCCCGTGACCGACCCCTCCGTACCTCTGGACAGCGGCAGCAACAGCCTGCCCAAGCTGACCATGGAGGAGATTGCCGCCCTGCTGGCGGCCAACCCTGACGAAACCATGCCCGAGCCCTTTGCCGTCCTGCCCTCCACCACCGCCCCCTATGCTCCGGGCCAGCTCAAGCAGGAGGCTCTGACAGACGCCCTCAACCGTCTCAACGCCCTGCGCCGGCTGGCCGGCCTGCCCCAGGTGACCTTGGATATGCAGCTGAGCGAGAAGGCCCAGTACGGTGCGGTGGTGAGCGCCGCCAACGGAACCATCAGCCACACGCCCAACCGCCCCGCCAATATGGAGGATAGCTTCTTCAACACCGCCTACGAGGCCTCCCAGAAGAGCAACCTGTTTGCCGGAATGTCCCTCACCGCCTCCAGCGACGGATTTATGGACGACAGCGACGCCTACAATGTGTCCGCACTGGGCCACCGCCGCTGGCAGCTCAACCCCACCCTGGGCAAGGTGGGCTTCGGCTATGCCACCACCTCCACCGGCTACCGTGAGTATGTGACCGAGTGGATTACAGATACCTCCGGCGAGGGCTGCGCCTATGACTTCATCGCCTGGCCTTCTTCCGGCTTCTTCCCCAACAACATCCCCACGGCCTTCCACCGCAACACCGCCTGGAGCGTCACCCTCAGCACTGCACGCTATCGCACCCCCAGTGCGGACAGCGTGAAGGTGACTTTGCAGCGGGCTTCTGACGGGAAAACCTGGGTATTCTCCAACGCCAATACCTACACCCCCGCCAACAGCGGGCTGTATTTCAACGTGAGCACCCAAAACTATGCGGTATCCAACTGCATCATTTTCCGTCCCGACGGGATTGGCACCTACGAGGGGGTGTACACCGTCACCATCGAGGGCTTGCAGACCGTGGCAGGCACCCCCACCAGCCTGACCTATCAGGTGGACTTTTTCTCCACCGCCTCTGTCCCCACCAGCTACACCGTCACCTTTGACCCCAACGGGGGCACCCTCTCCGGGAGCAGCACCGCCCAGACGGGCACAGACGGCACTCTGTCCTCTCTGCCCACCCCCACCCGGAGCGGGTACACCTTCCTGGGCTGGTTCACCAAGGCCACAGGGGGCGAGCAGGTGACCACCGCCACCCGGTTTGCTTCCAATACCACCGTGTACGCCCAGTGGAAGGAGCATACTCCTCCCCCTACTCCTGCTCCTACTCCTACTCCTGCTCCTACTCCTGCTCCTACTCCCACTCCCACTCCTGCCCCCACTCCCACTCCTACTCCTGCCCCCACTCCCATCCCAGTCACCACCTATACCGTGACCTTTCATCCCAACGGGGGCACTCTCTCGGGGAGCAATACCGCCCAGACGGGCACAGACGGCACTCTGCCCGCTCTGCCCACCCCCACCCGAAGCGGGTACACCTTCCTGGGCTGGTTCACCAAGGCCGCAGGGGGCGAGCAGGTGACCACCGCCACCCGGTTTACCTCCAACACCACCGTGTACGCCCAGTGGAAGGAGCTGTCCAACCCCTTCGTGGATGTTCCAGACAACGCCTATTACACCCGCCCCGTGCTGTGGGCGGTGGAGCAGGGCATCACCTACGGCACCAGCGATACCACCTTTAGCCCCAACGCCCAGTGTACCCGTGCCCAAATGGTCGCCTTCCTCTGGCGCTATGCCGGCTCTCCCCAACCCACCGCCACCCACACCGACTTCCAGGACATCTCCCCCAAAGACTACTATTATAGGGCTGTCCTCTGGGCGGTGGAGCAGGGCATTACCTACGGCACCAGCGACACCACCTTCGACCCGCAGGGTACCTGCACACGTGCTCAGACGGTGTCCTTCCTCTACCGGATGGCAGGTCGTCCCACCCCCACCAGCGGCGGAACCCCCTATCAGGATGTGCCCCAGAGCCAGTACTACTATAATGCCGTCCTCTGGGCCGCCCAGCAGGGCATTACCTACGGCACCAGCGACACCACCTTCAGCCCCAACGCCCAGTGTACCCGTGCCCAAATCGTGTCGTTTCTCTATCGATTTAACACGAAGCGCTGAGCCGTCGTGAGCAGGCTGGATGGACCGAAGTGAGGGATAGGCATGAGGCGGGCGCAGCCCGCCATGCCTGTCCCGAATCGGAGGGAAGCCAGCCGTCGCGAACAGGCGAAGCGTGACAACACGAAGCGCTGAGCCGTCGTGAGCAGGCTGGATGGACCGAAGTGAGGGATAGGCATGAGGCGGGCGCAGCCCGCCATGCCTGTCCCGAATCGGAGGGAAGCCAGCCGTCGCGAACAGGCGAAGCGTGACAACACGAAGCGCTGAGCCGTCGTGAGCAGGCTGGATGGACCGAAGTGAGGGATAGGCATGAGGCGGGCGCAGCCCGC
>CALXDR010000049.1 GCA_944387115.1 uncultured Oscillospiraceae bacterium | reverse complement strand
CCCTTCGCTCCAGTCCATCCGGGCTGTTCGCAACGGCTCGGACGCTTCTATCACACATTGAACCTAAACAGGATAATATCCCCGTCCCGCACCACATAGTCCTTGCCTTCGGAGCGGATCAGGCCCTTCTCCCGGGCGGCGGCCATGGAGCCGCAGGCCTTCAAATCCTCAAAGGCCACGGTTTCTGCACGGATAAAGCCCCGCTCAAAGTCAGAGTGAATCTTTCCGGCGGCCTGGGGGGCCTTGGTGCCCTGGGTGATGGTCCAGGCACGGCACTCGTCCTCCCCGGCGGTGAGGAAGGAAATCAGACCCAGCAGGGAATAGCTGGCCTGAATGAGCCGGTCCAGGCCGGACTGCTCAATGCCCAGGTCCTCCAGGAACATGGCCTTTTCCTCAGCGGGCAGCTCGGCGATTTCCGCCTCCAGCTTGGCGCACACCGGAATCACCTGCGCCCCCTCGGAGGCCGCCCGCTCTGCCACCAGGGCGTAGTAGGAAACCGCTCCGGGGTCGGCAAAGCCGTCCTCGTCCAGGTTTGCGGCGTAGATGATGGGCTTGAGGGAGAGCAGCTCGCTGGTGGCGATGAGGGCGGCGTCGTCGCTGTCCACCTGGCTGAGGTAGGTGCGGGCGGACTGCCCCTCGTTGAGCCAGTCCCGCAGGCTCTGGAATACCTCCACCTCGTGGAGGAATTTCTTGTCCGCCTTGGCGGCCTTCTGGGCCTTGTCAATGCGCCGCTCCACCATCTCCACATCCGCCATAATCAGCTCCAGGTCGATGATGTCAATATCCCGGATGGGCTGGGTGGAGCCCTCCACGTGGATGACATTGTCGTCGTCGAAGCAGCGCACCACATGGACGATGGCGGCGCACTCCCGGATGTTGGCCAGGAACTTGTTGCCCAGGCCCTCGCCTTTGGAGGCGCCCTTCACCAGCCCGGCGATGTCCACAAACTCCACCACGGCGGGGGTGGTCTTTTTGGGCTGGTAGAACTGGGTGAGCCAGTCCAGGCGGCTGTCGGGCACTGCCACGGTGCCCACGTTGGGGTCGATGGTGCAGAAGGGGTAGTTGGCGCTCTCTGCGCCGGCGTTGGTAATGGCGTTAAACAGAGTAGACTTGCCCACGTTGGGCAGACCCACGATGCCGAGTTTCATAGGTGAGACATCCTTTCGTCCGGGGCCTGGGGCCGCCGATAAAATTCCAATCCATTATATCGGAAAAGGGCTTGAAATACAAGGGCAAACCCCGCCCTTCTCCCAAAAGAAAACCGGGCAGCGGCTCTTTCCCTCCGCCTGTGTGTGTGCTATAATGGGGGGGATACAACCAGAACACCTGTGGAATGGAGTGTTGAGACATGGATTACGCAGCCGAATCCCTCAAGCTGCACTATCAGTGGCGGGGCAAGCTGGAGACAGTGCCCAAGATGGAGGTCAAGGACCGGGAGTCCCTCTCCCTGGCCTATACCCCCGGGGTGGCCCAGCCCTGCCTGGAGATTCAGAAGGACCCTGCCAAGAGCTACGAGCTGACCGGGCGGTGGAACACCGTGGCGGTGGTCACAGACGGCACGGCTGTGCTGGGTCTGGGGGACATCGGCCCTGAGGCGGGTATGCCCGTTATGGAGGGCAAATGCGTGCTCTTCAAGGCCTTTGGCGGGGTGGATGCTGTTCCGCTGTGCATCCGCAGCAAGGATGTGGATGAGATTGTAAACACCGTGGCCCTGCTGGCTGGCTCCTTTGGCGGGGTGAATCTGGAGGACATCTCTGCGCCCCGGTGCTTTGAAATCGAGGAGAAGCTGAAGCAGCGGTGCGACATCCCTGTGTTCCACGACGACCAGCACGGCACCGCCATCATTGTGGCCGCCTCGGTACTCAACGCCCTCAAGCTCACCGGGAAGCGGATGGAGGACATCCATGCGGTGTTCTGCGGCGCAGGTGCGGCGGGGACGGCCATTTACCGCCTGCTGCGCTCTCTGGGGCTGCGCCACGCCCGCATTGTGGACAAAAACGGTCTGCTGCGGGAGGACGACCCCACGCTGGACGAGGTGAAGCGCGCCCTGGCCCGGGAGACCAATCCGGAGGGACGCAGCGCCACCCTGGCCCAGGCGCTGGAGGGGGCAGACCTGTTTGTGGGGGTGTCCGCCGCCAACATTCTCACCCCTGAGATGGTGCGGGGCATGGCTCCCAACCCCATCCTGTTCCCCATGGCCAACCCCGTGCCTGAGATTATGCCCCACCTGGCCAAGCAGGCCGGTGCGGCGGTGGTGGGTACAGGGCGCAGCGACTTCCCCAACCAGATCAACAATGTGCTGGCCTTCCCCGGCGTGTTCCGGGGCGCACTGGATGTGCAGGCCAGGGAAATCAACGAGGAGATGAAGGTGGCCGCCGCCCACGCCCTGGCGGACCTGGTGAGCCAGGAGGAGCTGTCCCCGGATTACATCATCCCCGCCCCCTTTGATCCTCGGGTTGCCACTGCCGTGGCCCAGGCTGTGGCCCAGGCTGCCCGGGACACTGGAGTGGCCCAATTATGAGCATTTTGCCCCTGGAGGTTGCCGTTTGGCGGCCTCTGGGGGTAACTTTTTGGTAAGGTAAGAGAAAATTTTACAGAGAATTGGGAACTTACCCCTTCCAATCTCTTATAAAATGTGGCATAATAGGTGGCAACAGATTTTATGTAGGAGGGTTTCGTATGACACAAGTTATGGAATATCATCCCGAACATCTGCACTATCTGAATATGCTGGCCAAGCAGTACCCCAATGTACAGGCGGCCAGCACCGAGATTATCAATCTGCAAGCCATTTTGAACCTGCCCAAGGGCACAGAGCATTTCATTTCCGACGTCCACGGGGAGTATGAGGCCTTTCAGCACATTCTGAACTCCGCCTCCGGCGTGGTGCGGGAGAAGATTGATATGCTCTTCGAGTCCAGCGTGTCCCGCTCCGACCGGGACCAGCTGGCAACCCTCATTTACTATCCCGAGGAGAAGCTGGAGGAGATCATCCGGGAGAGCCGGGATTTGGGGGAGTGGTACCGCATCACCTTCCACCGGCTCATTGAGGTGTGCCGTCTGGTCAGCTCCAAGTATACCCGCTCCAAGGTGCGCAAGGCCATGCCTGCCGAGTACGCCTACATCATCGACGAAATGCTCCATACCCACTACGAGGACAAGGACAAGCGGGAGTATTACGAGAACATCATCAACACCATCATCGCCACCAACCGCGCGCCCAACTTCCTCACCCAGATGTGCGTGCTCATCAAACGCCTGGCGGTGGACCACCTGCACATTGTGGGCGACATCTTCGACCGGGGTCCCGGGGCGGACATCATCATGGACTCCCTGATGAAGTATCACAGCGTGGACATCCAGTGGGGCAACCATGATATTTTGTGGATGGGGGCGGCCTGCGGCTCACGCACCATGGTGGCCACGGTGCTGGTCAACTCCCTGCGCTACAACAACCTGGAGGTCATCGAGACGGGGTACGGCATCTCCCTGCGTCCCCTGTCCGTGTTTGCCAACGAGGTGTATCAGGACTGCGATTTGAAGCAGTTTGCGGTCAAGCTGAGCAAGGAGGACGAGGAGAACTATTCGGAGAAGGATAAGACCATGTCCGCCCGGATGTATAAGGCCATCACCATTATCCTCTTCAAGCTGGAGGGGCAGAAGCTGCTGCGCAACCCCGACTACCACATGGCCGACCGCCTGCTCCTGGATAAAATCGACTATTCCCGCAAGACGGTGCGCATTGAGGGGAAGGAGTATGCCCTGGAGGATGTGGACTTCCCCACGGTGGACCCCCAGGACCCCTATGCCCTCACCCCGGAGGAGGAGGCGGTGATCAATCAGCTCACCCGTGCCTTCCTGCGCAGCGAGAAGCTCCAGCGGCACGTGCGCTTTCTCTACTCCAAGGGGAGCTTGTATAAGGTGTTCAACGGGAACCTGCTCTTCCATGGCTGCATTCCCATGACGGAGGATGGCCAGGTGATGGTCTTTGACACCCCGGAGGGAAAGCTGTCCGGCAAGGCCTTTTTGGACTACGCCGACCAGACGGCCCGCCGGGCGTACTACAGCAATCCCGGTTCCCCCGAGCGGGTGTCGGGAATGGATTTCCTGTGGTTTTTGTGGGCGGGGCGCAACAGCCCCATCTTCGGGCGGGACAGGATGACCACCTTCGAGCGGCGGCTCATTCTGGACGAGAGCACCTGGACAGAGCCGAAAAATGCCTATTACCGCCACTGCAATGACCCCGAGGTGTGTGTGCGGCTGCTCAAGGAGTTTGGTCTGGAGGGGGCGCACTGCCACATCATCAACGGCCATGTGCCGGTGAAGTCCAAGAAGGGGGAGAGCCCCATCAAGGGGGGCGGGAAGCTGCTGGTCATTGACGGCGGCTTCTCCCGGGCCTATCAGCCCACCACGGGGATTGCGGGGTACACCCTCATTTACAACTCCTCCTGCCTGCGCCTGGTGTCTCACGAGCCCTTTGTGGGCCGGGAGGAGGCCATTCGGGAGAATCAGGACATCGCCTCCACCTCCAAGATTTTCGAGCGGCTGGAAACCCGCATGAAGATTGCCGGCACAGATGTAGGCCGGCAGCTGCAAGAGCAGATTCATGACCTGCTGGCCCTGCTGGCTGCCTTCCGCAGCGGCGCCATCGTGGAAAATCACAAAGAGTGATTGACTGGCCCTCAGGCGGGGCAGGCTGAGATGGGGGGCGGCGCGGCTGCCGCCACCCAGGAAGGAGGTATGCCAGATGTGTACGGCAATGACGTGGGATGTGGGGGCGCACTACTTTGGGCGCACCCTGGATTTGCACAGCTCCTACGGGGAGTGTGTGGTGGTGACCCCCCGGCGCTACCCGCTGGAGTTCTCCCATATGGGGCGGCGGGAGACGCACCATGCCATGATTGGCATGGCCCTGGTGGAGGACGGCTATCCGCTGTACTATGAGGCGGCCAATGAAAAGGGGCTGGCCATGGCGGGGCTGAATTTCCCCAACAGCGCCCACTATCCCCCGGCTGTGGAGGGGAAGGACAATGTGGCCCCCTATGAGCTGATTTCGTGGATTTTGTGCCAGTGCGATACCGTGGACCAGGCCCGGGTGCTGCTGGAGCGGCTCAATCCGGTGGGGCGTTCCTTTCGGGAGGATATGCCCCTTGCGCCCCTGCACTGGCTGCTGGCGGATGGCAGGCAGTGTGTGGCGGTGGAGCCCCTTGCCGGTGGCCTGCGGGTGATGGACAACCCTGTTGGGGTACTCACCAACGAGCCACCTTTGGAATTCCACCTGTTCCATCTCAACAACCACATGGGGGTGAGCCGGGAGGACCCGGTCAACCGCCTCTCCCCCGCCCTCTCCCTCCAACCGTACTGCCGTGGGATGGGAGGGCTGGGACTGCCGGGGGATTTGTCCTCCGCCTCCCGGTTTGTGCGCGGGGCCTTTACCAGGCTCAATGCCCTGCCGGGTGGCACGGAGGAGGAGCATATTACCCAGTTTTTTCACATCCTGGGCAGCGTCAGCCAGACCAGCGGCTGCGCCCGGGCGGAGGGGGAACACTTTGAGCGCACGGTGTACACCTCCTGCTGCAACGCCACCCGGGGCATCTACTACTACACCACCTATGAAAACCGGTGCATCACCGCTGTTTCTCTCCATGACACACCGGTGGACGGTGCGCAGCTGGTGCGCTTTCCGCTGCGCCGCAGCCAGGTGGTGCGGTGGGAGCATGACCAGGTGTGACTGCCCATCTCCGCCCCAATGCAATGCGCCAAGCCCCCCTGCGGATTGACTCGCAGGGGGGCTTTTTTGCGCCCTTGCCCCCTGCGGCTGCGGGGAAGGGGGGAGCAGGAGGGGCGGGCTGTCTGCCAGGTGCTGCGGGCAGTATTTGCGCAAATTTTGCGCAATAGAAGGACAAGCGCTGGTGAAAGGTTGGGTATATCAGAGATAAAAAAGGAGGATAGCGGCGAGAATACTGGTTGAAATGATGGGTCAAACATGGTATGATACATACAAGTGAGCAATTTGCGCAACAAAAGTTGCAGCAGTTGCGAAGCGATGGATCCATTGAGATGAGAGAAATGGGGTGCGGTCATGTCAACGATTGAGCAGGTAAAGGAGCAGCTGACCACGCAGGAATGCCGCCGCAATTTGGCCGGGGTATACTGTAAGACGGAGGAGCAGCTAGAGCCGGTGTGCCGCCGGCTGGAAGGGGTGCTGGAGGGATTCTGCCGGACCTTCTCCCCTGGGGCGGATACCCAGGTGTTTTTGTGCACCGCCGCCGGGCGCACGGAGGTGGGGGGCAACCACACCGACCACCAGCAGGGCAAGGTGCTGGCGGCCAGCGTGGATTTGGATGCGGTGGCCTGTGTGGGGGCCAATGACCTGGGTGTCGTCCGGCTGTACTCTGAGGGGTACGGCCTGTGTGAGGTGCGGACGGATGCGCTGGACAAGGTGCCCAGTGAGGAGAACACCACCCCGGCCCTCATCCGGGGGATTTTGGCCCGCACGGTGCAGCTGGGCTACACGGTGGGAGGGTTTGACGCCTACATCCGCTCCGATGTCCCCGGCGGGTCTGGCCTGTCCTCCTCTGCCTGCTACGAGGTGCTGGTGGGGGTGATGGTCAACCATCTGTTCTGCCGGGATGAACTGTCCATGGCCCAGGTGGCCATGATGGGGCAGTATGCGGAGAATGTGTACTTCGGCAAGCCCTCCGGCCTGATGGACCAGATGGCCTGCGCCCTGGGGGGGATTGTGTCCATTGACTTTGCAGACAGAGATCACCCCGAGTACCGCCAGGTGCACTTTGATTTTATGGCGGCGGGGCACGCCCTGTGCATCGTTGACACGGGGGCGGACCATGCCGACCTCACCCCTGACTACGGTGCAATCCCGGCGGAGATGCGGGGGGTGGCCGCCGCTCTGGGCAAAGAGGTGCTCAGCCAGGTCAGTCCCCAGGACTTTTACGACGCTCTGCCCACCCTGCGCGCCAAGCTGGGCGACCGTGCGGTGCTGCGGGCCATCCACTACTTCTCCGATGTGGAGCGGGTAGAGGGGCAGGTGCAGGCGCTGGAGGCGGGGGACTTTGATACCTTCCTGCGCCTGGTCACCCAATCGGGGCAGTCCTCCTGGATGTACCTGCAAAATGTGGCCACCTACCGGGACTGCGCCGACCAGCCGGTGGCTGTGGCTCTGGCTGTGGCCCAGCATCTGCTGGGGGGCAAGGGGGCGTGCCGCATCCACGGCGGCGGGTTTGCCGGTACCATCCAGGCCTTTGTGCCCCTGGAACAGCTGGAGCAGTTCCGAGCGGGGATGGATGCTGTGCTGGGCGCAGGGGCCTGCCGGGTGCTGTCCATCCGCCCGGTGGGCGGTGCAGTCCTTGTAGACTAAGGAGGGGATAGATATGGAACTGGCAATTTCTCAGCTGATTGAGTACGCTGTGCGCAGGGGATGGCTGGCAGAGGGAGACCGGGTGTGGGTGTCCAACCTGCTGTTGGAGGCCCTGCACCTGGACGGCTTTCAGGGCCTGGTGGCGGTGGAGGGAGCGCTGCCCCCCATCCAGGAGATTTTGGACGTCCTCAACCGCCATGCCTATGCCTCCGGGGTGATTGCGGGGGATACGCCTTCCTTTACCGACCTGTTTGACACCAAGCTCATGGGGCTGCTGATGCCCCGTCCCTCCCAGGTGTCCCAAGTCTTTTGGGAGAAGTATGGGCGCAATCCCCAGGAGGCCACCCAGTGGTATTATCAATTTTCCGGGGACAGCAATTACATCCGGCGGGACCGCATTGCCAAGGATGTGAAGTGGCTGGCGGAGACGGAGTACGGCAATCTGGATATTACCATCAACCTGTCCAAGCCGGAAAAGGACCCCCGGGCCATTGCGGCGGCGGGAAAGGCGGTGTCGGTGAGCTATCCCAAGTGTCTGCTGTGCGTGGAGAACGAGGGGTATGCCGGACGGCTGGACCACCCTGCCCGGCAAAACCATCGGATTATCCCCCTGGATTTGGCGGGGGAGGACTATTTCCTGCAATATTCCCCCTATGTGTACTACAATGAGCACTGCATCGTGTTCAACAAGGTGCATACGCCCATGGCCATCGACCGCAAGTGCTTTGACCATCTGCTGGAGTTTGTCACCCTGTTCCCCCACTACTTCATTGGCTCCAACGCCGATTTGCCCATTGTGGGGGGCAGTGTGCTCAGCCATGACCACTACCAGGGCGGGCAATACACCTTTGCCATGGCCAAGGCTCCGGTGGAGCGGGCGATCACCATCCCCGGTTATGAGGACTTGCAGGCGGGGATTGTGAAATGGCCCATGTCGGTGCTGCGTGTGCGGGGGAGGGATAAGGCCCGCCTTGCCCAATGCTGTGAGCACATTCTCCAGGTGTGGCGGGGCTACTCTGACCCGGAGGCGGACATTCTGGCGGAGACGGATGCGCCTCACAACACCATCACCCCCATTTGCCGCCGGCGTGGGGAGGATTATGAGATGGATTTGGTGCTGCGCAACAACCGCACCACCCAGGAGTATCCGCTGGGCATCTTCCATCCCCACGGGGAAAAGCACCACATCAAAAAGGAGAACATTGGCCTGATTGAGGTGATGGGGCTGGCGGTGCTCCCTGCCCGGCTCAAGGAGGAGCTGGCCCTGCTAGAGGAGTACATCGTGGGGGGCAAGGACCTGTCCGCCCACCCCGGCACTGCACCCCACGCCGCCTGGGTGGAGGCGTGCGTGGTGGGGGCGCATCCTGAGCTGAATGGAGACAACTGCGCTGAAATCCTCCGCCTGGAGGTGGGGAAGGTATTTGCCGGGGTGCTGGAGGACGCCGGCGTGTATAAGCGCACTCCGGAAGGGCAGGCGGCCTTTCTCCGCTTTGCTGCGGCGCTCTGACACAGGCAACAGCGTGAAACAGAGAAATACCCGGCACGGATGTTCCGTGCCGGGTATTTTTGCGGGTGTATGGATCAGTGGTTGGCGGCGCAGCGGTAGAGGAGGGTAACGGCCTGGGCACGGCTGCACACATTGTCGGGGCTGAAGGTGGTGGCGCTGGTGCCGCAGGTGATGCCCTGTTCTGCCGCCCACAGCACAGCGTCGCTGTAGAAGCTGCCCTGACCCACATCGGTGAAGGGGGTCTGGCTGATGCCGGGGGCGGGGCGCTGCGCCAGGCGGTAGAGGAAGGTGACGGCCTGGGCACGGCTGCACGGCTCGTTGGGGCCAAAGGTGGTGGCGCTGGTGCCCCAGGTGATGCCTTGCTCCGTGGCCCACAGGACGGCGTCATAGTAGAAGCTGTCCGGGTGTACATCGGTGAAGGGCATATCGGTGGCGGTGGGCTTGGGAGCGCCGGCATACCGCCACAGGAAGGCAATCATCTGGGCGCGGGTGCAGCTGGCAGAGGGGGTAAAGGTGGTTTCGCTGGTGCCGTAGGTAATGCCCTGCTGCACCGCCCAGAGGACGGGGGTGTAGAAGAAGCTGTCCGCACTGATGTCCTGGAAGCTGTTTTCCGCAGCGGGAGTCTGGTGCTGGTAGAGGTACAGGCTGTCCACACTGCCCCATCCGCCATCCTGCATGTCAATCTGGATGGAGAGGAGGATTTGGGTGGCCTCGGTGAGGGTGAAGGTTACGCAGGGGGTGACGCACTCCTCCAAAACCGTGGTCCAACCGGCAGCTTTGGTGCCTTCCCCGGTGAAGAGGGGGGTCTTGGCGGCGGCGTCCAAAATGCCCAGGGTGATGGTTTCCCCGCTCTCCCCCATGGCGGCGCACTGGAAGGTGTAGGTGCCGGGCTGGAGGGTGATGGGGTCGTTTGCGGTGACGGAGGCGGTGAGGGCGGAGGGGCTGTACCAGTGGAGGGAGTAAGTGCCCTGGAGGACATCCTCCGTGCTGGGGATGGTGACGCCTGCACCCTCAACGGTGAACAGGTCCCCCCGTTCCACACCGGCCACATCAGGGTTGGTGATCAGGTTGGGGGCCTTGACGGTGAGGGTGAAGGTGGTCTCAGCGGTGGTCTGGCCCTGGTAGTCCCCCGTGGTGACCTCCAGAGAGAGGGTGACGGTGCCATGCACCACATAGGTGCCCGCCTTGGACAGGTCAATGGCCTGGATGTCCGACTGGTTCCACACCACGGACTCCTCCACATTGCCCTTGTTGTACTTGACCAGCACAGTGTCGGGGAGGGTGTAGCTGCCGTTTGCCTCCACACTCTGCTGGAGTGCGGTCACCTCGGATACGGAGACCTGGTTGCTCACCGCACCGGTGCGCACGTACTGCCAGACATGAAGGCTGTCCACCGGAGCGCCGTTGGCGTAGAAGAAAGCCTGGTTATCCACGGCGGAGCCGCCATACCACTGCCCGGCGTCCTTGGGGTCATACTCGCTGGCATAGCTGGAGGCCCAGCCGGAGCCGTGCTGCTCCCACAGCGCCTTGTTGGCGGAAACTTGCTGGTTGTAGGCGTCCCCCTCCAGACCGGTGGTGTCGCCCACGGTAATCCAGGCCGGCTCCCAGTAGTACACGCCCAGGCCGCCGGCCTGGCTGACCACTGCCATCAAATCCCGGAGGAAATCTGCCTGGCCCTGGGGGGTGAAGGGGTAGCTGGTGGAGCTGTCGTTGCTGCCCTTTGCCACGGTGTTCTCGTGGCCGTCGGTGTCGTTGAGGGTGAAGGCGTAGCTGGTTTCCGCCACCAATACCTGCTTGCCGTACTGGGTGCGCACAGCTTCCAGCTGACTTTTCAGGTTTTCAAAGGTGCCGTGCCAATAGGGGTAGTAGGAGGTGGCCAGCACGTCATAGTCCACATGGTTGTCCGCCAGGCGCTTGGCCCAGGTGGTCATGGTGGACTTCTCGGGATTGGTCACATGGATGACCACCTGGGCGGTGGGCACGGTGTCCCGCACGGCCTTGGAGCCGGCGGAGAAGAGCGCGCACATATCGGCGTAGTTGGTGCCGCTCTCCCCTGCGAAGGCGTTGTTGGTCTCGTTGCCCACCTGCACCATGGCGATTTCCGCACCAGTCTCCTGAATTTTGGCCAGCGCATCGGTGATGAAGTCATACACATCCGTCTTCTTCTGGTCCAAGGAGTGGTTGGCCCAGGCCTTGGGGGCCTGCTGTTTGCCGGGGTCTGCCCAGAAGTCGGAGCAGTGGAAGTTGACCAGCAGCTTCAGTCCGGCGGCCTGACAGGCCTGGGCGATTTCCACAGCGGTGGCCACATCGTTGTTGCCGCCGCCGTAGCCGTTGCCATTGGTGTCATAGGGGTCGTTCCAGATGCGCACCCGCACATGGGTGATACCGCAGTCCTTGATGAACTTGCAAAAACTGGTCAGGTCGGAGAGGGTGTTGCCCGCATAGTCCTGGAAGGTGACCCCGCTGGCGAAGAGAGAGGGGGCGGAGGAGATGTCCCAGCCCATGATAAAGTCCTTGTCCAGGCCGGGGATTTTCTCCACATCGATTTCCGCATCCTCGATGGCGGTGTCCTCCTGGGTGGTGAGGGTGACAAAGGTCACCGCCAGCTCCTCATCTCCGTTTTTGAGCTGAACGGCCATGTAATAGGTGCCCAGCGAGGGGAGCGTCACGGTGTTTTCCAGTACCTTTCCGGTTTGATCATGCACGGTGCAGTCGGTCAGACCGTCGCTGTGCCCCTCGCCCCAGGTGTCTGCCCAGAACCACAGATCCAGCCCCTGGGCGGTCAAATCCACAGCAGCGCCGTCCAGGGTGACGGCGGCGGTGAGGGTCACTTTGTCCCCGGTGTAGGGGGCGGTGGTGCTGGGGGTGACGGAAATCTGATAGCCCACGGCGGGCTCCTCGGCGGCGGTATCGGCGGTGTTGAAGGTGGTGACCGCCTTGCCCAGGCTGGTGTCTCCCTGCTTGAGCTCTGCCACGATGTAATAGGTGCCCTGGCTGGGGAGGGTGACGTCGGCGGAGAGGGCGTTGCCGCTGTTGTCGTCGTAGTTGGAGTACACCGCATCGTT
>CALXDR010000048.1 GCA_944387115.1 uncultured Oscillospiraceae bacterium | reverse complement strand
TCCGCACGCACCCCTTCTGTCCGCTATGTCCGCCAAAGGCCGCCTGCCCCCTGCGGTGCTCACAGCCCATCCAGGTAGGCGGTTACATCAAAGGGCTCGAGGGGGCTGTCCTTGCGCAGATAGAGGGGGTGGTGGGGGTGCCCCCGTTTGGAGCGTTTCCCGGCGGAAAACCACCGGGCGCCGTATTCCTCGCCCAGGGCGATGAAATCCCGCACGCACCGGGGCAGATAGTCCCGCTTCTCCAAAATCGTGCCCCACGCCGCCCACACAGCGGGGGGCTGTCCCCCACGGCTGCGGGAGAGGGCGTAGGCAAACGCCTTCAAATTCTCCCGGTGGAGCCTCTGGTTGTACTCCCGCTCCATATCGTCCGGGTTGGTGGCCCGCTGGGCGTAGACATTGAACATGAGAAAGCTGTCATACCCGTTGTGGCGGGCCACCCGCTCCACAGACTTCAAGGTATTGTCCAGGGCGTCCGGGGCGGCGGTGGAGGGGTTGATACCCACGCAGATGAGGGGCTTTTCCCCCCGGGTGCCCAAAATGTACCGGTATTCCGAGTAGTAATTGGGGACATACAGCCATGTTTCGCTGTCATAGTCGGGATGGGGCTGGTTGGCCTGGGCCAAAGCGGTTTCAAACTCCACCAGCTCCAGCAAAGCGGTATCCCCGCTGGGAATGTGGGGCATAGGGGTTGTCTCCTTTTCTCATATATAGTAAAGTAAAAGCACCCCGCCGGGGCAGACGCTGCCTGCCCCGGCGCACTGACGGCTTTCCGTTGGAACATCTTATCATATCACATCCAGAGAGGTACGGCAATGGAATATCCCAACATCACCCCCGCCCGCTTTCTCTCCCGTCCCAACCGCTTTGTGGCCAAGGTGGAGCTGGAGGGGCGGGAGGAAACCGTCCACGTCAAGAATACCGGGCGGTGCCGGGAGCTGCTGGTGCCCGGACGCACTGTGTGGCTCACAGCGGGGTGCAATCCCGCTCGCAAAACCAAATATGACCTGGTGGCCGTGGACAAAGACGGCCTGCTGGTGAATATGGACGCCCAGGCCCCCAACCAGGTGTTTGCCGAGTGGGTCAGGCAGGGGCAGTTTGTCCCCCACCTCACCCTGCTCCGCCCAGAGACCACCTGGGGGGACTCCCGCTTTGATTTCTATTGGGAGGCCGGGGAGCGCCGGGGCTTTGCAGAGGTCAAGGGGTGTACCCTGGAGGAGGGCGGACACACCCGTTTCCCCGACGCCCCCACCCAGCGGGGGGTCAAGCACCTGCACGAGCTGGCCGCCTGCAAAGCCGCCGGATATGAGGCCGCCGTGTGCTTTGTCATTCAAATGGAGGGCATGGTGGACTTTGCCCCCAACGACCTCACCCACCCCGCCTTTGGACAGGCCCTGCGGCAGGCCCAGGCTGCGGGCGTCCAGGTGCTGGCCCTGGGGTGTGCAGTCACCCCCTCCTCCCTGCGCATCACCCATCCCCTGCCCGTGCGCCTGTAACAGCGCCATGGGGAATTGGCAGTTGCTTTTTCCCTTTTATGCGGGTATAATACTGGGGTATCTTTGACTTTTACAGAAGGAGTGATTCCCATGCCCGATGAGCTGAATCCCGTGGTATCCCAAAACTTCATCCACAATTTTATTGATGAGGACATCGCGCAGGGCGGCCAATATGAGGGCATGACGGTGCACACCCGCTTCCCCCCCGAGCCCAACGGCTACCTGCACATTGGCCACTGCAAGGCCCTCACCATCGACTTTGGCACTGCGGAGAAGTACCGCGGCCTGTGCAACCTGCGTATGGACGACACCAACCCCGCCAAGGAAGATGTGGAGTATGTGGAGGCCATCCAGGAGGATATCCACTGGCTGGGCTTTGACTGGGGCGACCGGTTCTATTACGCCTCGGACTATTTTGAGACCATGTACCAGTTTGCCGTGGATTTGATCCGCCAGGGTCTGGCCTATGTCTGCCAGCTCACCCCCGAGCAGTTCCGGGAGTACCGGGGGGACATCAACACCCCCGCCCGCTCCCCCTATCGGGACCGTCCCATCCAGGAGTCGCTGGACCTGTTCGCCCGGATGCGGGCGGGGGAGTTCCCCAACGGGGCCATGACCCTGCGTGCCAAAATCGACCTGGCCTCCGGCAACTTCAATATGCGTGACCCGGTGATTTACCGCATCAACCACGCCCACCACCACCGCCAGGGGGACAAGTGGTGCATTTACCCCATGTACGACTACGCCCACCCCATCGAGGACGCCCTGGAGGGCATTACCCACTCCCTGTGCTCCCTGGAGTTTGAGGATCACCGCCCCCTGTATGACTGGGTGGTGAGCCATGTGCCCATCCCCTACCACAAGCCCCGCCAGATTGAATTTGCCCGCCTGGGCATCAACTACACGGTGATGTCCAAGCGCAAGCTGCGTCAGCTGGTGGAGGAGGGCCGGGTCTCCGGCTGGGATGACCCCCGTATGCCCACCCTGTGCGGCCTGCGCCGCCGGGGCTATACCCCCAAGTCCATCCGCAGCTTCTGCGAGCGCATTGGCGTGGCCAAGTCCACCAATACCATTGAGTACGCCTTCCTGGAATACTGCCTGCGGGAGGATTTGAATGAGAGCGCCCGCCGTGTCATGGCGGTGCTGCGCCCCATCAAGCTCACCATCACCAACTATCCCGAGGAGATGAGCGAGACCTTTGAGGTGGAGAACAACCCCAACCGCCCCGAGGAGGGCACCCGTCCCGTCTCCTTCTCCCGCACCCTCTACATTGAGGCGGAGGATTTCCTGGAGACTCCCGTGCCCAAGTACAAGCGCCTGTACCCCAACGGCCCTGAGTGCCGTCTGAAGGGCGCCTACCTCATCACCTGCACCGGCTGCGTCAAGGACGAGGAGGGCAATGTGGTGGAGGTGCTGGCCACCTATGACCCCCAGTCCCAGGGCGGCAACCCCGCCGACGGACGCAAGGTGAAGGGGGCCACCATCCACTGGGTGGATGCCGCCACTGCCCTGGATGCGGAGATTCGCCTGTATGACAATCTCTTCTCCGACCCCGAGCCGGATGCAGCGGGCAAGGATTTCCTGGCCTGCCTCAACCCCAACTCGCTGGAAATCCTCCAGGGGGCCAAGGTGGAAGCGGGACTGGCCCACACCCAGCCCGCCGATCGCTTCCAGTTCCTCCGCCAGGGCTATTTCTGCGCCGACAGCAAGGACAGCACCCCCCAGCACCTGGTGTTCAACCGTGCCGTCAGCCTGAAGGACAGCTTCAAGCCCTGATTGCGCCGGCGCTGGCCGCCCCTATGGGATGCACACATACCAACAACGGCCCCCTGTTCCGCAAAAGCGGAACAGGGGGCCGTCTGCGTCTTTTTGCCCGGGCGGCGCTTTGGGTCAGCGTGTTTTCGTGGAACAGGGGCCTATCCCCTCAGCGCTCTATCCCAAAGAGCATGGAGCGGTCAATCTCCTCCAGCGTATGCGCCCCGCACATCGCCATGGTGTCTGCCAGCTCAGTGCGCAGCTTTTCCACATACACAGCCACGCCCTCCTCGCCCCCACCATATACTGCGGTGACGAAGGGCCGCCCGATGAGCACCCCATGGGCGCCCAGGGCCAGAGCCTTGAACACATCCATGCCGGAGCGGATGCCGCCGTCCACCAGCACCGTCATCTGCTCCCCCACGGCGTCTGCAATCTCCGCCAGCACCTCCGCCGTACCGGGACACTGGTCCAGCACCCGACCGCCGTGGTTGGACACCACAATGCCGCTGGCGCCCGCCTCCAGGGCCTTGCGTGCACCCTTCACGGTCATGATGCCCTTGAGGAGGAAGGGCTTGCCCACCAGCTGGACAATCTCCCGCAGCTCCTCCACCGTCTTGCTCCCGGCGGGCGGAGTGCGATGCTTGAGGAAGGGCAGTCCCGCCCCGTCAATGTCCATGGCCACGGCAAAGGGGTCGGCCTGGCGCACCAGCGCCACCTTTTCTCTGATGGTGTCCAAATCCCAGGGCTTGATGGTGGGCACGCCATGGCCCCCGCACAGGGCAATGGCCTTGGCCGCCCCCTCCATCACCGCCGGGTCCAGTCCATCCCCGGTGAAGGCGGCAATCCCCGCCTTGGCACAGGCGGATACCAGAACCTGATTGTAGGCCAAATCATCGTAATAGTCTCCGTAATGGGTCTTCATAGCCCCCACCGGAGCGGCAAACACAGGCAGCAGGAAGTGCCGGCCCATCCAGTGAAAGGTGGTGTCCACCGGACGGTTCTCGCAGATGGTGTCCATGTTGACGCACAGCTCCTGCCACTTCTGATGGTTGCGGATGGCCCCCGTGCCCATCCCCTTGGCCCCCGGCCCGGGCATGGTGTTGCGGCAAGCCAACCCGTTGCACACTGGGCAGGCCTTGCAGGTGCCGCCAAAGCGCATTCTGGCCTGCTCCAAAACCTCTGGATATGTCATTGATAACCCCTCCTTGTTCTCCCCCGGTGCAGGCGGCGGCAGGCTTCGCCCATTCGGCTACGGATGCACGCTGTCCCGCCTGCACTTCCCCCTGCTCCGGGTATCATATGCCTTGATTATATCCCCCCTGCCCCGTCCTGACAAGCCCTTCCCGCCTTGCCAGGACGGCAAAATCCTGTTACACTGTGGAAGAGAAAACCGGAGGAGAAACGTGGTGACTGTCCCTATGAACCAACGCTTACACCCCTATCTGCGGGAGCGCTGTGCCCATGGCACACCGGACTTCCCCGTGGGCTTCTACCCCTGTCAGGTGCCCAGAGATTTTCACAAGCTGGCCTTTCACTGGCACGAGGAGCTGGAATTCACCCTGGTGTGCCAGGGCCGCCTGTCCTATTCCATTGACTTCACCCCTCTGGAGGCGCAGGCGGGAGATTTGCTCCTCATCGGCCCGGATACCCTCCACGCCGCCCAGCAGCTGCCCAACCAGCAGGCGGCCACTGATTCCGTAGTGGTCCACCTCAGCCTGGCGGGTTTGGATTGGGCAGATGCCTGTGACCAGCGCTTTCTACAGCCGCTGCGCCATGGTCAGCTGAAATTGCCCCCCGTCGTCCGCCCCGATTCCCCCTTTTACGAGGGCCTGCACAGCTGCTTTCTCCGTCTATGGGCCTGCCGGGATGAGCAGGTGCCCTACCGGGAGCTTCTCTTTCGCACCGAGCTGCTCCGCCTCGTACACCTGCTCTGGCAGTGCTCAGGGTGCCGGGCACACCCCCCTGCCCCCCGTGCGCCCCACCCCTACGAGGAAAAATTGAAGCTGGTGCTGGGGTATATGCAGGCCCATTATGCCGAGCCCATCACCGTGCAGCAGCTGGCTGACCTGTGCGGCTTTTCCCAGGTGCATTTTATGAACATCTTCAAGTCCGCCTTCGGCTCCACCTGTATGGACTATCTCATTCACTACCGGATGGCGCTGGCTGCCATCGACCTACAGGAAACCAACCATTCTGTGATGCAAATTGCCCTGGACAACGGGTTTCAGAATATCTCCTACTTCAACCGCACCTTCAAGCGGTACTATCACCTCACCCCCACCCAGTACCGCCGCACCCGCCGCCCATGCCCCTCACCCCAAAAACCATAGGATTGCACAAGTTTTGCATAGGAAAAGCGTTGCTTCCATCCTTTATTTTTTCTATACTGCTAAGCAGCACAACCCCAACCTATGAATGCGGAGAGATGTAAGATGGAGCATAAATGGTGGCACGGCAAAACCGCCTATCAGATTTACCCCAAGAGCTTTTGCGACAGCAATGGGGACGGCATTGGAGATTTGCAGGGCATTATCAGCAAGCTGGACTATCTTGAGCAGCTGGGCGTGGAGATTGTGTGGCTCTCCCCGGTGTACTGCTCTCCCCTGGCGGACCAGGGCTATGACATTTCCGACTACTACAACATAGACCCCCGCTTTGGCACCATGGAGGATATGGAGGCGCTGATTGCCCAGGCCAAGCAGCGGGGCATAGGCATTGTGATGGATTTGGTGGTCAACCACACCTCAGATGAGCACGAGTGGTTCCGCAAGGCCTGCCAGGACCCCGACGGGAAGTACGGCAAGTATTATTACATCCGGGACTGGCATGAGGGTGAGCCTCTGCCCTGCAACTGGCGCAGCTATTTCGGCGGTCCCTGCTGGGACAAACTGCCCGGCCATGAGGATAAGCTCTACCTCCATGTATTCCACAAAAAGCAGCCCGATTTGAACTGGGAGAATCCAGAAGTGCGGGAAGAGATCTACCGCATGATCAACTGGTGGCTGGATAAGGGACTGGCGGGCTTCCGGGTGGACGCCATCATCAACATCAAGAAAAAGCTGCCCTTCTCCGACTACCCTGTGGATCGGGAGGACGGTCTGAGCTCCATCGGCCATATGCTGGATGACGCCACCGGCGTAGGCTCATTTTTGGATGAAATGGCCCAGCGCACCTTCCGCCGGTACGACGCCTTCTCTGTGGGCGAGGTGTTTAACGAGAAGGACGAGGAGCTGCCCCGCTTTCTGGGGGACAACGGGTATTTCTCCACCATGTTCGACTTTGCGGAGAACGGCCTGGGCAAAAGCCCGAAGGGCTGGTACGATGCCAAGCCCGTCACCCCAGAGGAGTATAAACGGGCCTGCTTCCACAGCCAAAGGCGTGTAGCGGACGTGGGGTTCCTGTCCAACATCATTGAAAACCACGACGAGCCCCGGGGCGTATCCCACTATCTGCCCCAAGGAGACTGTTTCCCCGCCTCGAAGAAGATGCTGGGCGGGCTGAACTTCTTCCTCAGAGGCATTCCCTTCCTCTATCAGGGGCAGGAAATCGGCATGGAGAACTTCCAGTATCGTAGCGTAGCGGAGGTGGACGACATCTCCGCCCTGGACGAATACCAGGTGTCCCTGAACGCCGGCCTGAGCGAGGAGGAAGCGCTGGCCACCATCAGCCAGTTCTCCCGGGATAATGCCCGCTCCCCCTTCCAGTGGGACAGCAGCCCCAACGCCGGCTTCACCACCGGAACTCCCTGGATGAAGGTCAACCCCAACTACCTCCATATCAACCTGGCCAGTCAGCGGGAAGACCCCAATTCCGTCTGGAATTTCTACCGCACCCTCATCCAATTGCGGCGCAACCCCAAATACCACCACACCATTGTATACGGCGCTCTGACGCCCTATCTGCCCGAACAGGAAAACCTCATGGCCTACTGCCGTCACAGCGAGCATCAGACCCTGCTGGTCCTGGGCAACTTCCAGCGCCAGCCCCAGACCGTTCCCCTCCCCGCTCCCGTGATACAGACACTCATCAACAACCTGGATGCCCTCCATCTGGACGGGGACGTCCTGCATATGGACGGCTATCAGTTCCTCGTCTTGGAGCTGTGAGCCTCCGGTGAACAGCAGCGGCAGTCGAAACCCTTCGACTGCCGCTGCTTCTCTTGACTACCCACGGGAAACAAACTACTTTAGCTGGTACTTTTCCATCTTTTCATATAGGACTGTACGAGAAATTCCAAGCTGCTTGGCCGCCCTAGCTCGGTTTCCACCTGCCAGAGATAGTGCCTCACGGATAAATTCCCGCTCAAACATCTCTTTGGCAGGGCGTAGGCGATATTCCCCCTGTCCAGGCACCTGTTTGCGTCGACTCCTGCGGATGCGCTGTTCCAATTGCCAAAAGTCCTTTCTGCGCAATGTCCTACCGTCGCATTGGTTCATGGCGCTCTCCATGGCATTTTGCAATTCCCGCACATTCCCAGGCCATTGGTACTGCCCCAACAATTCCAAAACTTCTGGCGAAATCCCCTGAATCACCATACCCAGCTGACGATTGAGCCGTTGAAGCAGATGCTCCGCCAACAGCGGAAGATCCTCCATGCGCTCTCGAAGGGCAGGCGCACGGATACAGATGACATTCAGCCGATAATAGAGATCCCTGCGGAACTGGCCACACTCCACCAGAGTTTCCAATGGGACATTGGTAGCGGCAATGATACGCACATCAATCGGAATACTCTTTTCACTGCCCACCGGATCGATTTCCTGTTCTTGCAATACACGCAGAAATTTTGGCTGCATGGTTGGCGTCAGTAAATTGACCTCATCCAAGAAAATCGACCCGCCATTGGCAAGCTCAAACCGGCCCATTTTCCCCTTTTTAGCCGCCCCGGTAAAGGCCCCCGGGGCATATCCAAAAAATTCAGACTCCAGCAAATCCGCTGGGATAGCGCTACAGTTTACCCGCACCAGGCGAGCCGTTCCTCGGGCACTTAGAGCGTGAATGGCATGGGCAATGAGCTCCTTGCCACTCCCCGTCTCTCCCTCAATCAGCACGGTAGAATTGGAGCGTGAGGCCTGGTATATCTGCTCCTTCAACACTTTGACTGCCTCGCTTTCCCCAATGATATTGTCGATACCATAGCGCGCCCCCCGCTCTCTTGACAACTCTTGCTTGTAAAATTCCAAAGTGCTGGACAAATTGTTAATTTGCCTGGTGAGATCATGCGCTAAATCCATGCCCTGAAACATAATATAGAGAAATACGCCTTTGAGTGAGCCATTCTCTGCAAGATAGGGAAAATAACTGGTGAATGCAGGAACCCCCTGGGACTTTACCACCTTTGCAAACACTGGCTTTTTGGTGCGGTAAACCTCAATGGCATGGGTATCCGGAACCAACTCCCACACCTTCCGACCAACAGCCTCCTCTGCTGGAATGCCGGTATATGCTTCCCAGCCGGGGCTGACATAGGTGTAGGCCCCCGCCTCATCCAGTACTGCAGCTGCGTCCAACCCTTCAATAAAATTCCTCATAATTTCCACATCCATCTGGTTTCTCACGCTGTGCACACCTCCTTGGCAGCCTGGCTGACTCAGATATTACCATAGCCAACTGCAATTTTCAAATGCCACAGGCAAAGTTCTTTGTATCAACACAAAATCCTTTTTCTGTATCTAATGAAGGATACATTTTGAGCTGCTCCACAGTTTTGATTGTTCGGTTTTCATGACATGTCCTATTTTTATGACACTTTTCTTGTTACGCCTATGTTTCCACGGGGTTGTAGGCAGCCATGTCCTGTGATGTGGAGGCATTGTGCCAGGTTTTCATGACATATCTGTTCCTTCCGCTTTCCCCATCATCCCTGAAATCCCTTGCAATCAGCCAATTTTCACCCTTCCGCTCTACTTGGCATCGATTTTGCGGTAATGTCGTGTGCAGCTGCAGCACACATATGTCGAAGGAGGATTTTCTATGAAGATTATTGACCTTTCCATCCCCATCGAGGACGGACTTCCCAGCGACCCCCCACCCCAGGTTCCGCACATCCAGTATCTCAGACACAAGGATACCGCTGAAATTATGACCACCTACTTCAATGGTGGTATCTCTGTGGCAGACCTGCCGGAGGGGAACGGATGGGCCATCGAAAACATCCACCTGACCACCCATTCCGGAACCCACTTGGATGCTCCCTACCACTTCTATCCCACCATGAACAACGGCGAGCGTGCCTGGACCATCGACGAGGTGCCGCTGGAATGGTGCATCGGCCCTGGTATCAAAATGGACTTCAGCGATAAGCCAGACGGTTATAAGATTTCTGCGGCCGATGTAGAAGAATACTTCTCCAAGCTCGGATATACGCCGAAGGAAGGTGACATTGTCCTGCTGTATACCGGCGCTGATAAGCGGTGGGGCACAGCGGAATATCTGATTGCCGGGGCAGGCATGAGCGGCGAAGCTACCTTGTGGCTGATTGACCATGGTGTAAAAGTCATGGGAACAGATGGGTGGAGTTGGGATGTTCCCCTTCCCCTAGAGGCTGAGGAATTTTCCAAAACCGGAGACACCTCCATCATTTGGGAGGGTCACAGAGTGGGCCGCAAGAAGGCCTATTGCCACCTGGAGAAACTGACCAATCTAGACAAACTACCCGTGCAGGGATTCCAGGTATCCTGCCTGCCGGTAAAAGTAAAGGGCGCCAGCGCCGGATGGTGCCGTGCAGTGGCATTTCTAGATGCATAAATAAGGGGGAGCTATTTCGTGGATGCGAATACGATATTTATCATTATCTTCACACTCTTTTGTGGCTTCTTGCTGAGTGCGGGCCTAATCAGCAAGCGGTGGGTCAAGGAATCCTCCGATTTTGTACTGGCCGGGCGGGAAATTTCCACCCCTATCAATATTGTCGGCGTGATAGCCATTGGCTTTGCAGGAACCACTGTCACCCTTGCACCTGGTTTTACCGTCCAATATGGACTGGGTGGCGGCCTGGCCTGGAGCATGATTTACTCCATGTGCGGTCTGCTCCTATTCGGTCTCATCTATTCCAACTTCATTCGTCGCAGTGGTGCACAAACCCTTCCAGAGTTCCTGGAAATGCGTTATGACGGAAATACCCGTTCTGTGGTAGCCATCACCTCCGTCATTGGTATGTGCGGTATCATGGCAAACAATGTGGTCTCCAGTGTGGATAGCATTGCTGCCTTCACTGGTTGGGATCGACTCCTCATTACAGCAATTCTCTTTGCCGTGATTATCATTTTCACCTTTGTATCTGGACTTTGGGCCACTACCATTACTGACTTGTTTCAAGTTCTTATTGGTGTGATTGTGGTTCCAACCACCTTCTTTCTATTGGCCAATCGCTTTGGATGGGTCGATGTCATTTTCGCCCATTGGGGCCCTGGTGATTTTCTTTCCCAAGGTTATGTGAACACTCTGCCTGGTATGGATCTGACCTATCCCTCTGTGTTTAACTTTATTGTGTGCTTTGCAGCCGCCCTGGTGTGGGGCAACAACTATTACTGGATGAAAGTAGCCAACTGCCGCAGTGAGAAGGTAGCCCGTCGATCCTTCGTCCTTGCTGCCATCCTGCTGGCTGTGGTTTTTATGCTCCCGCTGTGTTTCACTGGCGGCTATATGGCTGCCTTTTACCCTGAGCAGCTGACCTTCAACGGCGGAACTGTACCTGCCACCGGGGCCTACGGCTTTGTTGCCACCACCTTTATCCCCCTGTTCGGCTCGCTGGTGGTCATCAGTGCTGTGGCCGCCTCTATCTCCACCGCTTCCACATCCGCACTGGGTGCCTCCGCTGTAGCCAACCGCGATATCTATCAGCGCATCATTAACCCCAAGGCCGATGCCAAGCAGAGTTTGCGCATGTCTAAGATTATCATGTTACTCATCGGTGTGGTTACATTCGTTCTATGCCAGTTCCCCGGTGGTCCCACCTACCTGTTTGCCTTTGCAAACTGTTGGCTAGTTCCTCCTGCCATTCTCCTTGGTCTAGGAGCCATTTGGCCAAAGTTTAACAGCCGCGGTGCTCTGTGGGGCGCTGTGTGCGGTATGGCCACCATGGTTGTGTTCACCTTCCTGCAGTTGTCCGGTATTTTCAATGTGGGCTCTTATATCTACCTGGCCACACTAGGGCTTGTAGTAACCTTCGCGACAGCCATCATTGCCTCCTTCTTTGGTCAGCCCAAATACTATGGGAGAGACAGTTGGGAGCGCATTCCCACCTCTTCTAACCGCCAGGAAGTAGCACTGGGTGACATGGAGCTTGAAATTCTCTCCATGCTCCGCATTGGTCATTGCTACATGTCCGACCTGACAGATGCCTTGGGCGTCGACTCTAAGACCTCTGGTGCGGCAATTGAAAAGCTCGATCAGGGCGGCTACCTGGTGCGGGCTGGACTGATTGGATCTAAGTTCTATACCTTTGATATTACCCGCAAGGGTATGTCCGCCCTCCCTGCACTCACAGGCATAGAGGCTCAGATGGCGGAAGATTATCTGTGTCCCCTGTATCTGCAATTGCTCCAGGTAGTCCAGAGTAATCCTGGGCAGCTGGGTCAGTTTGTTCAGGAGCACAGCATCAAATCCATGCGCATGTCCTCTATTTGCTCTCATCTGACACGACAGGGCTATGTAGTAGAACGCGGACTGTTTCGTCGCCGCCTACAATTGACCTCTAAGGGCTCCGCTATTCTGGGCAAGTACAAAGATCACTAGTTTTCAGAGATAGAAGGTGTTGCTCAAATGGAAAAAACAATCATCACCGTAGCCACCACCGGCGCATGGCCCAAGAAGGAGAACAACCCCAATGTGCCCATGACCCCCGCCGAGAT
>CALXDR010000047.1 GCA_944387115.1 uncultured Oscillospiraceae bacterium | reverse complement strand
GGGGAGGCCGGGAAGAAAAAATCCCTTACCCGAACGGGTAAGGGATTTTGGAGCGAGTGACGAGGCTCGAACTCGCTTCCCGCACCCCACTGAAACTGGGTTTCAGTGGGGGCCCCGCACCTCTGGATTAGAAAATTTCCCGCCTGGGGCGGGAAATTGGGTGGAGGCAGCGTGTTCGAGCGGGGAGGCCGGGAAGAAAAAATCCCTTACCCGAACGGGTAAGGGATTTTGGAGCGAGTGACGAGGCTCGAACTCGCTACCTCCACCTTGGCAAGGTGGCGCTCTACCAGATGAGCTACACTCGCAACGACAGTTGGAATTATAGCAGGCAGAGGGTCATTTGTCAAGGGGGAGGGCGGTATTTTTATGAATCTTTCTCGGCGGGGAAAATGAGTGGGGGGAAGGGCGGTCAATGACAGATGTTGAGGGCATCCATGGGCACCTGCTCCTGATAGATGCCCAGGCTGTTGACCAGCTCCAACACTGCCTCGTCCTCCAGCTGGATATAGGGGGAAATCCACTCTCCCGGCAGGGTGATGGAGGTGAGATTGGCGGTCATATCCATGCCCACCGCCTGGGTGGCAAAGTACACCATGTCGTCCAGGGGCATATCACTCTCTACATAGTCGTGGAGGATGCCCATGAGGGCGGGCAGCTTGGGCAGGTTTGCGGCGGTGAGGGTCTGGCTTGCCAGGGCGGCCAGGAAATTGCGCTGGGTATTCACCCGTTCCAGGTCCTGGGCAACGTACCCATAGCGGAAACGCACCACGCCCATGGCGTCCTCGCCGTTTAGCTGTTGATAACCGGCTTTCACATGGATATACAAGTCCTGGGTGGGGTCCTCGTAGTCCATATCCATGGGCACATCAAACCACACGCCGCCCAGCTCCTCCACCACGGCGACAAACGCATCCAAATCCACCATGACATGAAAGTCTACGGGGACAGCCAGCATTTTGGACACCGTCTCCTTCACCAGTTCGACGCCGCCGAGGCCATAGGCGGCGTTGATTTTGTGTTCACGGCCGTCAGTCTCCACCAGGGTGTCCCGTGGGATGGAAATGAGGGCGGCGGATTTGTCTGTGGTGTCAAACACCCCGAGCATGATGGTGTCGGCGTTGCCGTTTCCGTCGTCAGCGCCTAAAATCAGGCAGGTGTACACACCGGGGGTGCGGTGGAGCACCAGCTGCGTGGAGGCGTGCTGCTCGGGAATGTGGGTGGGGTTTACGGCGGGAAACACCACCTGACTGTCCACCTCCGGCGGGCGGATGAGGAACTTGGAGGCGGCAAAGGCCGCCACAATCACCAGGGACACGGTGAACACCAGGGCATAGAGCAGGCCGAATAGGCGGCGCAGCGGGGAGACTTTTTTCTTGCGCTTTCGCGGCGAAGGGCGGGCGCTCATGGACAACTTCCTTTCTCATAGGGGGCGGCCAGTCAGGGCAGGCCGCTCTGGGGTGAATGAGATGCACACAATTTAGGTTCTTTATAAAAATCTTAAGAAAATCTTCAAAATCTTAAAAAATGCCTCTATTTCTCCGAAACAATGTCCAGTATAGCGAAACTGTGGGGAAAAAGCAAGGGGTGGGCGCAAAATTCCCCTGGGAGGGACAGGAACATTTGATGGGGTTGACAGGACAGAGCCGGTGGGATATAATAAGACCATAAAACTGTATCATATGATACGAAAATAGGAGGCGATGGTGGGCATGGTCCATAGTGTAGAGGAGAAACTCCATCCTTTGCTGTTACAGGTGGAGGAGCCGCTGCGTACCCAGGTGCTGGGACAGGCCAGGCGCTTGACGATAGCGCGGGGGGAGACGGTGCAGGACCGGCAGTGTACCCACCATTGCCTGGGCGTGGTGCTGCGTGGGCGCATTCAGGTGTATAAGAACGCCTTGCTGATGTCCACCCTGTGGTCGGGAGATTTGTTCGGCGCAGCCACGCTGTTCAGCCAGCGGGAGGAGGAGCCCACCACCCTGACCGCCCTCACCACCTGTGAGCTGCTGCTCATTCCCCAGGAGGGGGTGCGCCGCCTGCTGCGGGAGAGCGGCTCTTTTGCCGAGGGGTATGTGACCTACCTCTCCGACCGCATTCGATTTCTCAGCGACCGGCTGAGCACCTTGTCGGCGGGCACCGCCGAGGGGAAGCTGGCGCAGTATCTGCTGGCTGTGGCAGGGGCAGAGGGGGAAGTACACCTGTCTGCCACCCGGCTGGCTGCCCTCATCGGTGTGGGCCGGGCCACCCTCTACCGGGCGTTTGACAGCCTGGAGGGGGAGGGGCTGATTGCCCGCACAGGAAAAACCATTCGCATCGTGGATCGGGAGGGCTTGCAGGGCAAAGAGTAATCCCCACCCGGCAGCCCGCCCGCCCGTGCAAATAAAACCCCAAGCAAAGAAAGGAAGCATTGCCATGAAGCATCGCAAGATTTGGGCGCTGATGCTGGCCCTCGTCGTTACCCTGGGCCTGAGCGCCTGCGGTACCCCCGGTGGGAACCAGCCTGGTTCCGCAAACCCTGGTGTGGAGGCGTCCGGTGCGCCCAGCACCCAACCCACTGACACCGCTCAGGCACAGCCGACGCCCGCCGGAGAGGAAACGGTTGTGCGCCTGGGTGTGCTGTCCGGCCCCACCGGCATTGGCGCAGCCAAGCTGCTGGCGGACAGTGACGCCGGCGTCACAGGCAACACCTATGCCTACACCATCGCCGCAGACAACAACGAGCTGATGGCCGGCCTCACCCAGGGCACGGTGGACATTGCCACGGTGGCCTCCAATGTGGCGGTCAACCTCTACCACAAAACCGGGGGAGATGTGCGCATCATTGCCCTGGGCACCAAGGGTGTGCTCCACATCCTGGAGGGCAGCGGCGGCACGGAGATTCAGCGTGTGGAGCAGCTGCGGGGACAGACCATCTATGCCGCAGGACAGGGGGCAAACCCTGAGTTCATCCTCCGCCACCTGCTCCAGTCCAACGGTCTGGACCCGGACAAGGATGTGACCATCGTCTTTGCCGACGCCAGCGAAATCACCCAGAAGCTGATGACCGGGGAGGCCAAGGTGGCCATGCTCCCTGTGCCCGCCGCCACCGCCGCCATCCTCAAGAGCGAGGGGAAGATTCGCTCTGCCATTGACGTCACCGAGGCGTGGGAAGGGCTGGAGGACAGCGGTGAGCTGATGATGACCGCTGTGGTGGCCCGCACCCAGTTCATCCAGGAGCATCCCCAGGCTGTGGCCGCCTTCCTGGAAGAGTATGCCCAATCCATTGGGTATGTCAATACCAATGTGGAGGAGGCTGCCCAGCTGGTGGCCGGGTTTGGCATCACCCCCTCTGCCGCCATTGCAAAGGCCGCCATTCCCCAGTGCCACCTGACCTTTGTCTCCGGGCAGGACATGGCGGGGGCTGTGTCTGATTACTTTGCCACCCTGTATCAGATCAATCCCTCTGCCCTGGGCGGCGCACTGCCCGACGATGGCATCTACTATGTGCCTTAAGCGGGGGCGCACCCTCTTGCAGTATGCCATATCTCCGGCCGTATGGCTGGGGGTATGGCAGCTTGCTTCTATGGCGGTGGGGATGGATTTGCTGCTGCCCTCCCCCATGGCGGTGGCGGCCAGTCTGTGGAAGCTGGCGGGCACCCCGCAGTTCTGGCTGTCTGCCCTGTTCACCCTGGGGCGGGTGTGCCAGGGGGTGCTGGGGGGCGTGGCGCTGGGCAGTGCGCTGGCGCTGCTCACCCACTTCACCGTCTGGGGGGAGCGGATTTTTGCCCCTGCAATTCGGGTGATGCGGGCCACTCCGGTGGTCTCCTTCATTCTCCTGGTGTATCTTTGGGTGGACCGTGCCACCATCCCCGCTGTGGTGGCCGGGCTGATGGTGCTGCCCATCCTATGGGGAAACCTGACGGTGGGGCTGGAGTCGGTGGACCGGCAGCTGTTGGAGCTGGCGCGGGCCTACCGGTTTGGACGGTGGAAGACCCTGCGCCTCATCTACCTGCCCTCCCTGCGCACCCACTTTGCCAGCGGCCTGCTCAACGCCTTTGGTCTGGCGTGGAAATCCGGCGTGGCCGCCGAGGTCATCTGTCCCCCTGCGCTGGCAATCGGGTCACGCATTCAGCAGGCAAAGGTGGCCTTGGAGACGCCGGAGCTGTTTGCATGGACCCTGGTCATCGTCGCCCTCTCCCTGGGGCTGGAGGGGATTTTGCGCCGGGTGGTACACCCCAGAGAGGAGAGAGGGCAATGAAGATTGTGCTGCAGGATGTGACCATGGTATATGGTCAGCGCAAGGTGCTGGATGGGTGCTCCCTCACCCTGGAGGTGGAGGGGCTGACCGCCCTCACCGGGCCGTCGGGGTGCGGAAAGACCACGCTGCTGCGCCTGCTGGCGGGGCTGGAGCGGCCCCAGGGGGGCACTGTGCGGGGGATTGTGCCCGAGGAGAGCGCAATCTTGTTCCAGGAAAACAGACTGCTGCCCTGGCGCAGTGCCGGGCAGCAGATCCGTGATGTATTGCCCCGCAGCCGCTGGGGCGAGGTGGAGGAATGGCTCCGCTTTGCAGGGCTGGAGGGGGAGGGGGACACCCGCCCGGCCAGCTTGTCCGGCGGTATGGCCCGCCGTCTGGCCCTGGCCCGGTGTGCGGCCCTGGGCGGGGGGCTGATGCTGCTGGACGAGCCCTTTGCGGGGGTGGATGAACAGCGGGCCGCACGGCTGATGCAGCGGCTGGAGGAGCTGGGGCGGCCTGTGCTGCTCATCTCCCATGAGCCGTCGGTGCTGGAGCGGTGCCGCCGGGTGTATCGGCTGGAGGGGCCGCCCCTTCGGCTGGTCAGCGCACCGTAACTGCCTTGAGGTGCCGGGGCAGGGAGCCCACCACAATGCGCTGGCGCTCGTCGTCGTGGAGGAAGTAGATGCGCAGCAGGTTCTCCGGGTCGTTGCCCACGGCCAGGTGGTAGTCCAGGGCGGAGTCCACCGGCCCCCCCCGGTCCCCGATGAAATACTTAATCTTATACTGGGCGGGGGTAAACTCCACGGTGCTCCCTCCCGTTGGCTTGACCTCGAAGGGACGGCCGTACTTCTGGGAACAGCGGGTGTACATCTCCTCGGTGGACAGGCGCAGGTAGCGCCGCTCCCAATAATCGGTGGCCAAAAAGTCCAAAGCGTCGCAGATGAGGTCGGCCCGTATGCTGCGGGCGGAGCGGTCTGCCAGCAAATCCACCGCCCGGGGGTGGAGTATGAGCCGGTCGGGGAACTGCTCGGCCACCCAGGCGGCAATCTCCCGGTGCTCGGTGGGACGGCTCAGACGCCGCTTGAGGTAGGCAATCTCCTCCTCCTTTTCGGTCAGCTGCTCCTGAATGCGCATCAGCTCCTCCAGGTGGCTTTGGCGCAGCGCCTCCTTCTCCTGCTCCAGGCGCTGGGTGTACTGCCGCTGGCGGGACAGCTGGCTTTGCAGGGCGGTGAGGGCGTCCTCTCGGGCTTGCAGCTGCTGCTTCCACTGGCTCTGAGCGTCTTCAAACTGGCGGTTCCAATGCTGGGTGGTGATGTCCGCCTGCTGGGCGCTCTCCTTGAGCTTCTTTTGATAGATGGAAACCACCTGGGAGAGGAAGCACACCTGCCCGAAGTCCAGGCTGTGGCCCTGGATGTCACGGAAAATGTCCTGGGTGAGGGTGGTCATCAGCTCCTTTTGCCGGTTGGCGTTGGGCCGCCAGGGGAAGCGCAGGATGGAGCCGCCGAAGGCGTAGGGCTCCAGAACCAGCACATCCCCGGGGTTGAACTGCTGGCCAAACAGGGCGGTGAAGCGCTGGAACAGCGGGGCGCTCAGGCAGTACACCCGGCACAGGCCCGCCATGACATCGGCAAACTTCGCCATGGGGTAGGGCGGGTCCTGGGGCAGGGCAGGGGCGGGCTTTGCCACCGGCGGGGCCAGCACCTGCACGGCAGAGGCGAAGGGGCTGGCGGAGAAGGGACTGGCGGAGAAGGGCGTGTCCTGCTGGGGCAGGGAGGGGGACGCCTGCTCCGGCTCCGGCTGAATCTGGGTGAAAATCACCAGAGGCATCTGGTTTTCGTTATGCCGCCACAGGGCGGACAGGTCTTTGAGCTGCTCCATGGTGCGGATGGACACCACCTGGTCGGTGAGGGGGACATCCGCCTGGCGGAAGCCGAAGTCGGGGTGATCCATCAAAGTGCGTACAATCCACTGCCGGTAGGCCGCACCGGGGGAGGCAGAGGTGTCCGGCTGGGAGAGGATGGACTGAAAGCCGCACTCCAGCCCCAGGGATGTGGTGCGGAAGGCCACATTGGTCTCCAGCACACGCCCGGGGACAGGGGGGACGTCGGGGTCTGTGCCGAAGTCAGGCTCTGCAATGCGCATGGTCCAGATGCCCTCATCGGGCAGATAGGCTACATTGACGGAAAAGCCCTGGCGTATGCTGACCAGGGGCAGATCGGACAGCGCAGTGGTGCGGTATTGCTCTGGACCGGGTATATGGCGTAAAACCTCTGGAATGTGCTTGCCCAGGCGCAGCTTGAGCCAGTTGAGGGAGATGAGTGCGGCCAGGCATAGACCATCCTGCGGGGTGGTTTTTTTGTTGCCCAGAAAGGCGTGGAACTGGTAGGTGATGATTTGGCGGCTGTCAGGCAGTTGGTCAAGGGTGTGCAGCGACATAGGGCATTCCTCCTGGTAAGATGATGTTCCCGGGTGGACATGGGAAAGGGGAGACTGCCAGGTGCGTGGGAAGGGTCCACAGTGCTCCGGGGTTACCTTTAGTATACCGCTTTACACCCCAAACGGCAAGAAAACTTTCAAATTTTGTAGAATTGTGTATGCGAAATCCAGCTGGCGGCGGATGTGTAGCCGATGTGCCCCCCGGCGGACGCCATGCCAGGCAGATAGCACAACCCCCGTCACTGCGGTGACGGGGGTTGCAGCGTTTGTCGGGCACCTGCCCTTTTAGTCGTTTCCGGTGGGGATATAGGGACGGATGGCATTGGCCACGCTGTAAATGGGCATGGTTTGCAGCCAGATGCGCCCAGGCCCGGTGAGCAGGGTATTGAACAGACCCTCGCCGCCGAAAATCTTGTTCTTCAGGCCGGGCACCTGGCGGATTTCCATGGACACAGTAGGCTCAAAGCCGGCGACGTTGCCCGTGTCCACCACAATCTGCTGGCCGGGGGACAGATGGTACTCCACCAGCTCGCCGTCAATCTCCACAAAGGCCATGCCCCGCCCGGACAGGCGCTGCATGATAAAGCCCTCGCCGCCGAACAGGCCGGTGCCAAGGCGCTGGTTGAAGTGGATGGAAAGCTGCACCCCGGCCTCTGAGGCCAGGAAGGACCGCTTTTGCACAATCATCTCCCGGCCGGGATAGATGTCCAGGGGGAGGATTTTCCCCGGAAAGCTGGAGCCGAAGGCAATCATCCCTGTGCCGTGGGCGGTATAGGTGTTCTGAAAGAGGTTTTCACCGGAGAACATACGGGAGAACATCTTCCCCACCCCGCCGCCGGTGGTGCTCATCTCGATGTTGGGGCTCATCCAAACCATGGAGCCGCTCTCGGTGATCATGGTTTCCCGGTCGGACAGGTGGCACACCACAACGGGGAAGCTGCCGCCCTGAATCTCGTACTGCATCCAATCTCGCTCCCTTCGCTCTGTCTTTGCAGAGATGCTGGAAGTGATTGTAGCATTGCCCAGAGGGGGCTGTCAAGGTATACGCTGGCCCCGGGGCAGGGGGAGGAGGACGGAAAAGGTGTTGTATCCGCCGCTGCTCTCCGCCCAGATGCGCCCGCCGTGGCTGTGGACAATGCTCTGGGCGATGGACAGGCCCAGACCAAAGCTCCCGGTGCGGCTGCGGGCTTTGTCCACCCGGTAAAAGCGCTGAAAAATCCGCTTCAAATCTCCGGCGGCAATGGGAGGGCCGGGGTTGGATACGGTGAGCAGGCAGTGGCTGTGCCCCTGGGGGGAGAGAACTGCGGACACCGTGCCGGGGGATACGGCGTATTTTTGGGCATTGTCCAAAAGGATTTCCACCACCTGGCGCAATTGCTGGGCGTCGCCCCGCAGGGTGAGATGGGGGGTGACGGTGCACTCCAGGGTGAGCCCCCGCTCGAAGAACAGCGCCTCAAAGGGGAGGGTGCTCTCCTCCACCAGGGCGCTCAGGTCCACCAGGGCAAAGCTGCCCTGGGACTGCCCGTTGTCCGAGCGGGCCAGCTCCAGCAGGCCCTCCACCAGGCCGCGCATCTGGTGGGCCATGGTGAGGATGCTGGCGGTGGCCTGCGCCTGTTGGGCGGGGGTGTTGCCGGGGGCCTGGAGGAGCTCGGCGTTGGTCATGATGACGGTGAGGGGGGTTTTCAGCTCATGGGAGGCATCTGCCACAAACTGCCGCTGCTGCCGCCAGGCCTCTGCCATGGGGCGGGTGGCCCACCGGGCCAGCAGCATACTCAGCAGCAGGAATGCCACCAGGCTGGCCCCGCCGATGAGGGCGCAGGTGCGCAGGAGATTTTGGAGGACGGCTGTCTCGGCGGAGATGTCGGCAAAGGCCAGGCGCACGCCGCTGGGGGTGCTGGCACGCAGGTAGCGCAGGCCATAGCCGGATAGTACGCCCTGGTTGGCCGTCTGGGCCAGGGTGTCGGCGGCCAGGGCGTTGAGGGACTCCCGGTCGGACAGATCGTAGAAGGTGGAGGAGGCCGCCGTCACCAGGCCGTAGCTGTCCACCTGGAGGAGCAGATAGGGGATGCGGGGCTGGTTGGGGTCGTTGGGGTGGCTGCCGCCGAGGGGGAGGTTGGCCACGGCGGACAGCTGGGACATACTCTGCCGCTCCAGATTTTCCGCAGTGAAATGGTACACCAGGCCGAAGATGGCCGCCAGCATCACGGTGAGAATCACCATGGTGGTGGCCACAAGACGGCGGCGCAGCCGTGTCAGCATGAGGGGCCCGCCTCCAGGTGATACCCCAGGCGGCGAATGGTCTCAATGCGCACGTCAGAGCCGATGCTGGCCAGCTTTTTGCGCAAAAATCTCACATATACCTCCACGTTGTTTTCCACGGCGTTGGAGTCGTAGCCCCACACCCGGGCCAGGATGACCTCCTTGGGCAGGTTGCGCTCCCCAGACTGGAAGAGCAGGCGCATCACATCAAACTCCTTGGCGGACAGGCGCACACGCCGCTCCCCGCACAAAAGCAAGCCGGTGGACAAATCCAGGGTGGTGTTGCCGTAGGTCAGCTCGTCCACCTGGCTGCCCTGGCGGCGGAGGAGGGCGTTGATACAGGCCAGCAGCTCCCGGCTGTCAAAGGGCTTGGTGAGGTAGTAATCTGCCCCGGCGTTGAGCCCCTCAATCCGGTCTTCCAGTCCGCTGCGGGCGGTGAGCATGAGAATGGGGGTGCCGCACCGGTTGGCACGCACCTGCCGGGCCACCTGGTAGCCGTTCAGGCCGGGCATCATCACATCCAGTATGAGCAGGTCGTATACCCCCAGCAGGGCGTAGTCCGCCCCCGTCTCTCCGTCGTAGACCACCTCCACATCAAACCCCCTTCGCTCCAACAGCGAGCGGAGGGAATCTGCCAAGAGCACTTCATCTTCAATCACCAGAATACGCATACCGTGCCTCCGTTTCATTAGGATTCTTCTATTATAATAGAAAATTGAACTGAAGGGAATCTGAAAATATAGGTTTACAATTCCTTTACAAAGTCCGGGCAGAACTTCAGCTTGCATTCAGTGATGGGTGGTAGAGTGGGGGAGACGAAAGGAGTGTGAACATTCATGAGACCGCGTCACGAGTGGAAGCACGAGATTGACCTGGGGGACGTGCTGGTGCTGCGCCAGCGCCTGGGGGCGATTCTGCGGCCGGACAGCCACGGCAGGCAGGGGGAGTACCGCATACGCAGCCTGTACTTCGACAACCTGGAAAACCGGGCGCTGCGGGAAAAGCTGGATGGCGTGGACAGGCGTGAGAAGTTCCGTCTGCGCTGCTATGACACAGACACCAGCTTCATCCGGCTGGAGAAAAAGAGCAAGCGCAACGGCCTGTGCTATAAGCAGTCCGACCGGATGAGCGCCCAGGAGGTGGAGCGCCTGCTCCAGGGGGACTTGGTTTGGATGGGGCGCAGCGACCGGCCCTTGGTGCGGGAGCTGTACTACAAGATGACCATCCAGGGACTGCGGCCCCGCACCCTGGTGGACTACCGGCGCAAGGCCTATGTGTATCCGGCGGGAAATGTGCGGGTGACCTTGGACGATGACCTGCGCACCGGGCTGGGGGGCGTGGATTTGCTTGATCCCCAGCTGCCCCTGGTGCGGGCAGGGGATGCGCCCACGCTGCTGGAGGTGAAGTGGGATGAATTTCTCCCCGACTGCGTGCGCATGGCGGTGCAGCTGCCCAACCGGCGGGCGGGGGCCTTTTCCAAGTATGCCGCCTGCCGGGTGTATGGGTGAGGAGAAGTGCTGAGCCCCCGGAGCGGCTTGAATGGACCGAAGCGAGGAATAAATTCCAGGGCGGGCGCAGCCCGACCGAATTTGTTCCGAGTCGGAGGGAAGTCAAGCGTTGCGGAGGGGAGCGCAGCATGACAACGGAGAAGCGTCCGAGCCGTTGCGAACAGCCCGGGTGGACTGGAGTGAGGGATAACCATGAAGGGCAGGCGAAGCCTGCCATGGTTGTCCCGAATCGGAGGGAAGCCGGGCGTCGTGAGCAGGCGAGGCGTGACAACGGAGAAGCGTCCGAGCCGTTGCGAACAGCCCGGGTGGACTGGAGTGAGGGATAACCATGAAGGGCAGGCGAAGCCTGCCATGGTTGTCCCGAATCGGAGGGAAGCCGGGCGTCGTGAGCAGGCGAGGCGTGACAACGGAGAAGCGTCCGAGCCGTTGCTAACAGCTTCAAAAAAGTCCAAGGACTTTTTTGAGGAATGCAGGGGAAACAGGGTTCGATTCCTTCGGAATTGTCGCCCCATTTCCCCTGAGCAGAGTGTTTTCCGAGGCGCATGTCCCCGGAAAACACGGAATTCCACTTTATTTCGCCCCCTGCGGGTGCGAAACTCTGTGAGACACGAAGTGCGGAGCCGTTGCAAACAGCCCGGATGACCTGCATCAAAGGGCCGAACCCGCAATCAAAACTTTGAGAGGAGCATATCAACATGCAGCTATTTGCAACAACCACCTTCCAGGATATTTTTAAGTCCAGCTTCCTGGAGAACCTGACCAGCGTGAGCTTGCTGGACATGGCCATTGCCCTGGTGCTGGCCTTCTGCCTGGGATTGTTTATTTTCCTTGTGTACCAAAAGACCTATTCCGGAGTGATGTACTCCTCCAGCTTTGGCGTGACGCTGGTGGCCCTCACCATGGTGACCACGCTGGTCATCCTGGCGGTGACCTCCAATGTGGTGCTCTCGCTGGGCATGGTGGGTGCGCTGTCCATTGTCCGCTTCCGCACGGCCATTAAGGAGCCGCTGGACATCGCCTTTTTGTTCTGGTCCATTGCCGTGGGCATTGTGCTGGCGGCGGGGCTGATTCCCCTGGCGGTGGTGGGCAGTGTGGCCATTGGGGTGATGCTGCTGGTGTTTGTCAACCGCAAGACCCACGCAAACCCCTACATTGTGGTGCTCCAGTGTGCCAATCACGGCGCAGAGGAGCGGGCCATGGCCTTTTTGCGTGAGCACACCAGCCGGTGCATGGTCAAGAGCAAGTCTGCCCGGAAGGGTGAGGTGGAGGTGAATGTGGAGGTGCGCCTGCGCAGCGACAACACCGACTTTATCAACCAGCTGTCCGACCTGGAAGGGGTGCACAGCGCCGTCCTGGTGAGCTACACCGGGGAGTTTATGGGCTGAGGAGGCAGGGAGATGTCCACCCATAAGCGCTTGGACCGCATCTGTATTGCGGCGATTTTGGCGGCGGTACTCCTGTGTCTGCTGGTGCTCAACGGTCCCGCTCTGGGGTTGCAGGCGCTCCAGCGTACCCTGGGGTATGAGAGCCGTCTGTTTGACACCGGCCGGGTTCACACCATTGACATCCTCATCGATGACTGGGAGGGCTTTTTGGAGGGGTGCGCCGCAGAGGAGTACAGTGCCTGCTCTGTGGTCATTGACGGAGAGGCCAGCGTGGGTGTGGGCCTGCGTGCCAAGGGAAATACCTCGCTGACCACAGTGGCCTCCATGGACAGCGACCGCTATAGCTTCAAGCTGGAATTTGACCACTACGACAGCAGCCAGAGCTATTACGGTCTGGATAAGCTGGCGCTGAACAACCTCATTCAGGACAACACCATGCTCAAGGACTATCTGTCCTACCGCATGATGGCGGCCTTTGGGGTGGATGCCCCGCTGTGCAGCTTTGCATTCCTCACGGTCAACGGGGAGGATTGGGGGCTGTACCTGGCGGTGGAGGGGGTGGAGGACGCCTTCCTTCAGCGCAATTACGGCTCGGACAGCGGCGAGCTGTACAAGCCGGACAGTCAGAGCGGCGGGATGAACGCCGGCGGGCAGGGCCAGGCGGAGCAGCCGGGCAAAGGAGGGGGGATGTTTGCCGAGGGACAGACCCCCGCCGAGGGGCAGACCCCTGCCGAGGGACAGACCCCCGCTGAGGGACAGACCCCCGCTGAGGGGCAGACCCCCGCTGAGGGACAGACCCCCGCTGAGGGACAGACCCCCGCTGAGGGGCAGACCCCCGCCGAGGGACAGACCCCCGCCGAGGGGCAGACCCCTGCCGAGGGACAGACCCCCGCTGAGGGGCAGGTGCCTCCCGGGGGGCAGATGCAGGGGACGAGACCGGGCGGCATGGAGCGGCCTGA
>CALXDR010000046.1 GCA_944387115.1 uncultured Oscillospiraceae bacterium | reverse complement strand
GTTACCTCCCTTACACGCTCTACAGCCGGGACGCCCCTCCGCAGAGCATACTAGATAGTTCTACATTATAATACAAACTGCTTATGAACTCAAGTTGAAGTTTTACCAGAAGTGCCGAACCCCCGGAGTAGCTCGGATGGACTGGAGCGAAGGCAAAACCCAGGGCGGGCATAGCCCGACCGGATTTGCCCTGAGTCGGAGGGAAGATCCGAAGCGTCCGAACCCCGCCGCCCCTCGGATGGACTGGAGCGAAGGGCAAAGCCCAGGGCGGGCACAGCCCGACCGGGTTTGCCCTGAGTCGGAGGGAAGTCAAGCGTTGCGGAGGGGAGCGAAGCATGACAATGCCGAAGCGTCCGAACCCCGCCGCCCCTCGGATGGACTGGAGCGAAGGGCTCCGCCCCAGCCCCTCTGCGCCGTGCCAGAACCCGGAAATGGGCTGGGGCACGGCGCATTTTGCCGCCCATTTCAGAAAATCTGATTTTTTTCAAAAAACCCCTTGACATTTTCTCGAAAGCTGATATAATGAACAAGGCTTGAGTGAGGGGTTCCCCGGCAGGCGAAGTAAATACAGCGGATTAGTGTAATGGTAGCACACCAGACTCTGACTCTGTTCGTGAGGGTTCGAATCCTTCATCCGCTGCCATGTGTCGGAGCAAAGGGTACTTTGCTCCGACTTTTTTCTATCTACACCCCTGGACGCCCGGGGTTACACGGGATATTTTCTACATTCACGGAGGTTACGACCATGAACGAACGGGAAGTGGCGGAAATCCGCCGCCGGTTTCGGCCGGATCGCAATAGCTTTACCAACATTCGGGGCTGCTATGTCAATGAGATGGGGAGCATGGTGGCTCAGTTCCATCAGTCCCTTACCACCATGTCCCAGGAGGAGAGCGAGCTGCTGCTGGGGGTGCTGCGCAAGGCGCTGTCCGGCGGACTGGGCAAGCATCTGCGCAACCTGTCCTTCGAGACCAGCCAGGTGGCATATGGGGAGGAGCACAAGCTGCTCATGGCCCTGCGGGACTCTGAGCTGAAGGACGACCCGGCGGTGGAGGAGTTTTTCCAAAAGGTCATCTCCTCGGTGGAGATTGAGGGCAGTTACCTGATTTTGCTGGTACACGACCGCTACGATGTGCCCTACCGCTCCAAAAACGACGAGCGGATGGACGATGCCGGCGACCAGGTGTTCCGCTATGTGCTGTGTGCGGTGTGCCCCATCAACGATACCAAGCCTGCACTGAGCTACTACGCCCGGGAGAACGAGTTCCACAACCGCAGCATGGACCAGCTGGTGGCCCCTCCGGTGCTGGGCTTCCTCTTCCCCGCCTTTGACGAGCGCGCCACTAATCTGTACGGAGCGCTGTGCTACACCAAAGACCCCGCAAAGGAGCACCGTGCCTTTTTGGACGCCGTGTTCAAGCTGGAGCCCCCCATGCCCGCCGCCGCCCAGATGGAGAACTTCCAGTTTGTGCTCAGCGAGGCGCTGGAGGATGAGGGCAGCTACGAGGTGGTGCAGGCGGTGCACAGCCAGCTGCGGGAGATGATTGCCATCCACAAGGAGAACAAGGAGCGGGAGCCGCTGGAGCTGTCCCAGAGCCAGCTCACCGGGGTGCTGCGCTCCTGCGGGGTGTCCCAGGAGCAGGCGGAGGTGTTCGACCGCCAGTTTGAGGAGACCTTTGGGGCGGACGCTATGGTCAGCCCCACCAACCTGATGGATTTTAAGCAGATGAACCTGACCACCCCCAATGTCACCGTCCGGGTCAACCCGGAGCGGGGCGATCTGGTGCAGACCCGTATCATCGACGGACAGAAGTACATCCTCATCCGTGTGGAGGAGGGCGTGGAGGTCAACGGCGTGGCCATCCAGATTGACGAGTGAGCGTGTTGCGCACACCGGTGGTGTGTGGTATCATAGAAGCGTCCGAGCCGTTGCGAACAGCCCGGATGGACCGCAGCGAGGAATAAATTCCAGGACGGGCATAGCCCGGCTGAATTTGTCCCGAATCGGAGGGAAGCTGAGCGTACACGGAGGGAGGCGTAGCATGACATCAAAGAAGCGACCGAGCCGTTGCGGTTTCCCAACTGACCAAGGACTACATATAATAATAGGATAGGGCGAACCCGGCGCAGAGCATCCAGGGCAGCCGGGGCGGCCCATCCCCAGTTTTGTGGCGGCCGCCCGGAGCGGCCGGTGAGGAGTGGCATATGAAAATCGTGGTGTTAGCCGGGGGACTCAGCCCCGAGCGCAATGTATCGCTGTCCAGCGGCAGCAGAGTGTGTGCAACCCTGCGGGAGCAGGGGCACGAGGCGGCGTTGGTGGATTTGTACCTGGGCACAGACCAGGACCCTGCCACCCTGTTTTCCGCCCCCATCCCCGCCCACCTCAGCCAGGTGGGCCGTCAGGCCCCCGACCTGGAGCAGGTGGAGAAGCTGCGGCAGGGGGGTGCGGGGATGTTCGGCCCCGGCGTGCTGGAGCTGTGCGCCCAGGCGGACATCGTCTTTCTGGGCCTCCACGGGGCCAGCGGCGAGGACGGCCGGGTACAGGCCGCCCTGGATGTGCTGGGCATCCCCTATACCGGTTCAGGACATCTGGGCAGCGCCATTGCCATGGATAAGGATTTGACCAAGCGCCTGGTGGCCCCCCTGGGCATCACCACCCCCCAGTGGGAGACGATGCTCTATGAGGCGCAGGACATCCCCGCCCTGCTGGAACGGCTGGCGCTGCCCTGCGTGGTCAAGCCGGTGGACTCCGGCTCCTCCATTGGCGTGGCCATTGCCCACACCAGGCAGCAGCTGGAGGCCGCCCTGACAGACGCCCTGGCCCTGGGGGGACACTGCGTCATCGAGCAGTACATCCAGGGCCGGGAGATTCAGGTGGGCATTTTGGACGATCAGGCCCTGCCCTCCATTGAAATCATCCCCAAAGAGGGGTTCTACGACTACGAGAACAAGTACCAGCCCGGCGCTGCCGAGGAAATCTGCCCTGCGCCCATTCCCGCCCAGTGGGAGGCGCGGCTGGCCCAGGCCGCCCTGACGGTGTTCCACGCCCTGGGTCTGAGCGTGTACGCCCGGGCGGATTTCATCGTCACCGAGGACGGCACCCCCTGGTTTTTGGAGATCAACACCCTGCCCGGCATGACCCCCACCAGCCTTCTGCCCCAGGAGGCCGCCGCTGTGGGCATTGACTATGCCGCACTGTGCCAGCGCATCCTTGACGCCTCCCTGGAGGCCCGCCGGGCGGGGCGCTGAGGCGGGAAAGGAGCAGACGGAAGATGGAAGCGTTGACACTGCGGCAGCTGCTGGAGGCTGTGGGGGGCACCCTGCTGGGGGAGCCCTGCGACCTGGATACCGTATTCACCAATGTGTGTACCGACAACCGGAAGGTGCAGCCCGGCGACCTCTTTCTGCCCCTGGAGGGGGAGCGGTTTGACGGGCACGCCTTCATCGCCTCCGCCCTGGAGGGGGGCGCTGTGGGCTGTCTTACCGCCCGGGAGCGGGAGAGCTATCTGCCCGGCAAGTTCTATGTGAAGGTGCGCTCCACCCGGCGTGCCTTGCGGGATTTGGCGAAATACTACAAGAGCCTGTTTTCCATCCCCTTTGTGGCGGTGACGGGGTCGGTGGGCAAGACCACCACCAAGGACATGACCGCCGCCGTGCTGGGGGTGCGCTATCAGGTGCTCAAGACGGAGGGCAACTACAACAACGACATCGGCCTGCCCCTCACCCTGCTGCGTCTGGAGCGCAGGCACCAGATTGCGGTGCTGGAGATGGGGATGGACCACGCCGGGGAGATTGACTATCTCAGCCGGATTGTGGAGCCGGATGTGGCCATTATCACCAACATCGGGGACGCCCACATTGAGAATCTGGGCAGCCGGGAGGGCATATTCCAGGCCAAGTGCGAGGTGTTCCCCCACATGAAGGGGGACGGCGTGGCCATTGTCAGCGGGGACGACCCCATGCTGGCCACCCTCAAGGGCAAGCTGCCCCAGACCACCCTGCTGGTGGGGGCGGGGGCGGGGATGGACTACACCGCCGCCCAGCTGAACACCGACGGAGCCAGCCACCTGAGCTGTACCATCCGCACCCCTAAGGCCCAGTTCCAGGCGGACATCCCCGCCCTGGGCAGCCACATGATTTACCCCACCCTCATGGCTGCGGCGGTGGCAGAGCACTTTGGCATGGGGCCGGACGAGATTCAGCAGGGCATTCGCGCCTTTCTGCCCACGAAAATGCGGATGAACCTCATCCGCTGTCCCGGGGATATTCTCCTGCTCAATGACGCCTACAACGCCAATCCCCAGTCCATGCGGGCGGCGGCGGCAGTGCTGGGGGACGCCAAGGACCGCCGCCGGGTGGCGGTGCTGGGGGACATGAAGGAGCTGGGAGCCAACAGCGAGCAGTTCCACCGGGCGGTGGGCGGCTACTTTGCCCAGATGGGCATTGAGCGGCTGATTGCCGTGGGTGATCAGGCCCGGTTCATCGCAGAGGGCGCCCTCCAGGGGGGGCTGGAGCACACCTCCTATTTCCCCGACCTGGACAGCGCCAAGGAGGCGCTGCGCCGGGAGGTGCGGCCGGGCGTGACCATTCTGGTCAAGGCGTCCCGCTCCATGGCCTTTGAGCGCATTGTGGAATACCTCCAGGAAAACCTTCCCCAGGGAAGCTGACAAGGAGCGTTTGAGATGATAGAGCTGCAACTGACCGGATTGGTCAAGGAGTTTGAAGTCGGTCAGCGGCTTCTGGACGGGTTCTCCCTCCAGGTGGACAGCGGCGAGCGGGTGGGACTGCTGGGGCGCAACGGCACCGGCAAGACCACCATCTTCCGCATGATTACCGGGCAGGTGGAGCCGGACGAGGGCACCATCACCATCGCCCCGGGGCGGCGGCTGGGGCTGATTTCCCAAATCCCGGTGTACCCCGACGGCTACACCGTGGAGGATGTACTGGACAGCGCCTTCGCCCCCCTTCGCCAGATGGAGCGGGAGCTCAAGCACCTGGAGGAGCAGATGGGGCAGGGGAGCGACCGGGGGGTGCTGGAGCGCTACGACAGGCTCACCGCCGCCTTTGAGGCGGGGGGCGGGTACGACACCCAAACCCGGCTCAACAAGGTGTGCAACGGCCTGGGCATTGGCGCAGACCTGCGCACCCGCCTCTTTTCCGCCCTGTCCGGCGGGGAAAAGACCCGCATCAACCTGGCCCGGCTCATTTTGGAGGATACGGATATCCTTCTGCTGGACGAGCCTACCAACCACTTGGACCTCCACGCCACCGAGTGGCTGGAGGGGTATTTGGAGCAGTTTCCCGGCACGGTGCTGGCCATCTCCCACGACCGGTGGTTCCTGGACCGGGTGGTCAAGCGGGTGGTGGAGATTGAGGATGGCAAGGCAGAGCTGTACTCCGGCAGCTACTCCTACTTCCTGGAGGAGAAGGAGCGGCGCTATCAGGAGCGGCTGCGCCAGTATGAGAAGGAGCAGGCGAAGATCCAGCAGCTGGAGCGCGCCGCCCAGCAGATGCGCCTGTGGGCCTTTCAGGGCAATGACAAGCAGTACAAGCGGGCCATCAACATGGAGCGGCGCATTGAGCGCATGAGGACCACCCCCCGCCCCACCAGACAGCGGGAGATGACCGCCCGGTTTGGGGAGCGGGAATTCCACGGGGACGAGGCCATGGTGGTGGATCACCTCACCAAATCCTTCGGCGACCGCACCCTCTTTGCGGATTTGAACCTGGAGGTGGCGGGGGGCGAGCGCATTGCCCTGCTGGGGGACAACGGCACGGGCAAGTCCACCTTCCTCAAGCTGGTGATGGGGGAGGAGCAGCCCGACCGGGGCTGCGTCTACCTGGGGCCGTCCATCCGGGTGGGGTATCTGCCCCAGATTGTCCGCTTTGACCACCCCGAGCGCAACCTGGTGGACACCATGCTCTACGCCCAGGACTGCTCCACCCAGGAGGCCCGGGACCGGCTGGCCGCCTTCCGCTTTCGGGGGGACGAGGTGTTTAAGGCGGTGTCCGCCCTGTCCGGCGGGGAGCAGTCCCGCCTGCGGCTGTGTATGCTCATGGACAGCCGCATCAACCTGCTGATTCTGGACGAGCCCACCAACCACCTGGATTTGCAGTCCCGGGAGTGGATGGAGCAGGCGGTGGAGGAATTTGGGGGCAACCTGCTGTTTGTCTCCCATGACCGCTACTTCATTGACAAGTTTGCCACCCGCATTTGGATGCTGGAGGGGGGCAGGATTGTGGACTTCCGGGGCACCTACGCAGAGTTTCGCGCCTGGCAGGAGCGGCAGGCCCAGCTCAAGCAGGCGCAAAAGCCGGAGCGCACCCCCCAGCCTGCCCACGCCCAGCGTGAAAAGCCCCGGCGGAGCGGGGGCACCAAGGAGCTGGAAAAGCAGGTGCGTGCCGCCGAGCGGGCAGTGGAGAAGGCAGAGGGCCGCCTGGAGGAGCTCAACCAGGAGATGGAGCAGGCCGCTGCGGACTACCAGCGCTTGCAGGAGCTGTTTCAAGCCCGCCAGAGCCTGGAGGAGGAGCTGGAGGGGCTGTACGCCCAGTGGGAGGAATTGGCCGCCGCCCTGGAGGAGGCCAGAGGATAGCCGTGGGTCAGGCGGCCCATGACGGCGGGGGATACCCCCGCATGAGAGGGAGGAGAGCGCCATGGACAGATATGCAAAGGCACACCCCCCGGCGGGGGAACGCACCTGCCGCACCCTTTGGAACAGGCTGTTTTACGCCCTGCTGGCACTCATCCTGGCGGGGGCTGTGACCTTTGCAGCCCTGCTGGGGGCGGTGGTGCTGGGGGATACCACCCAAATCCACGGCAGTCCCCAGGTGATGATTGTGCTGGGCTGCCAGCTGCGGGAGGACGGCCCGTCCCAGCTGCTGCGGGACAGGCTGGACGCCGCCCTGGGCTATTGGCAGGCGCACCCGGAGGGGACCATCCTCCTCTCCGGCGGGCAGGGGCCCAACGAGCCGGTGAGCGAGGCCCAGGGGATGGCGGACTATCTGGCCGCCCACGGGGTGCCCCGGGGGCAGATGCTGTTGGAGGAGCAGTCCCGCAACACCTGGCAGAACCTGCTGTACAGCTGGGAGACGCTGGAGGCGGCGGGATTGGACCCCCGCCAGGAGGTGGTGCTGGTGAGCAACGGCTTCCACCTGGCCCGTGCCAGGCTGCTGTGGGAACGGGTGCGGCGTCAGGCGGGGGGAACCTCCACCCTGTCCGCCCCCTCCAGCCACACTGCCGCCCGGATTTGGATGTACATCCGGGAGCCGGCGGCATTGCTCAAATCCTTTTTGTTTGACCGGAGGTGAGGGCGTGGACCAGCGATTGCAGGCCATTGCCATAAAATACGACCAGATTCAGGCCCAATTGCAGGCCAACGAGACCTATAACGACCCCCAGCAGGTGGCGCAGCTCAACCGGGAGGAGCGGGAGCTGGAGCCGCTGGTCACCGCCTACCGGAGCTTGTGCCGTGCCCGGGCGGAATTGGAGGAGGCGGAGGCCCTCCTCTCCGACCCGGAGCTGGGCCCTCTGGCCCGGGAGACCCGGCAGGAGGCCGCAGAGCGCATGGAGGAGCTGGAGCAGCGCATTCAGATTCTCCTCCTCCCCCGTGACCCCAACGACAGCAAGAACGTCATTGTGGAGATTCGGGCGGGGGTGGGCGGGGAGGAATCCGCCCTCTTTGCCCACTCCCTCACCCGCATGTACACCATGTACGCCGAGCGCCAGGGGTGGCGGGTGGAGGTGAACGCCCAGAGCGAAACGGAGCTGGGGGGCGTGAAAGACATCTCCTTCACGGTGGTGGGGGAGGGGGCCTGGTCACGGCTGAAGTTTGAAAGCGGGGTACACCGGGTGCAGCGGGTGCCGGAGACGGAGTCGGGCGGCCGGGTGCACACCTCCACCGTCACGGTGGCGGTGCTGCCCGAGATGGAGGAGGTGGATGTGAACCTCAACCCCGCCGATGTGGAGATGCAGGTGTTCCGCGCCTCGGGGGCGGGGGGACAGCACGTGAACAAGACCTCCTCGGCGGTGCGCCTCATCCACCGTCCCACAGGGACAGTGGTGGAGTGCCAGCAGGAGCGCAGCCAGTTCCAAAACAGGGAGAAGGCCATGCGGCTGCTGGCCTCCCAGCTGTATCAGGCCGAGCAGGCGCGCATTGTGTCCGAGTACGGCGCCCAGCGGCGCAGCCAGATTGGCACCGGTATGCGCAACGAGCGCATCCGCACCTACAACTTCCCCCAGGGGCGGCTCACCGACCACCGTGTGGGGCTGACCCTGTACAAGCTGGAGGGGGTCATGAACGGCGACTTGGACGAGATTTTCGATGCGCTGGCCTCCGCCCATCAGGCGGAGCTGCTGGCGCAGCAGCAGAAGGAGGGATGAGGGGTGTATACCCATGTGATTTTTGACCTGGACGGCACCCTGCTCAACACCATTGACGATTTGGCCAATGCGGGCAACCATGTGTGCGCCCGCCGGGGATGGCCGGTTCACTCCGTGGAGGCGTACAAGCGGATGGTGGGCAACGGCATTCCCAAGCTGGTGGAGCGCTTTGCCCCGCCGGGCACCGGGGAAGGGGAGCTGAAGGAGGCGCTGGCGGAGTTTACCGCCTATTACGACGCCCACAAAGCGGACTGCACCGCCCCCTATGCCGGCGGGGTGGAGATGGTGTCCGCCCTGCGCCAGGCGGGGGTGGAGGTGGCGGTGCTCACCAACAAGGCCCACCATCTGGCCGGGCCGGTGGTGGAGGCGTATTACCCCGGCCTGTTTGACCGGGTGCAGGGGGCGCTGCCCGATGTGCCCAACAAGCCCGACCCCACCCTGCTGGGCCGGCTGATGGCGCAGATGGGGGCAGTGCCGGAGACCACCCTCTTCGTGGGGGACAGCAATGTGGACGTGCAGACGGGAAAGAACGGCGGACTTGCGGTGTGCGGTGTGCTGTGGGGCTTTCGCAGCCGGGAGGAGCTGGAGGGTGAGGGTGCCGACTACCTCATTGACCACCCCGCCCAGCTGGTGGAGCTGGTCACCGGTACTGCGCTGCTGTGCGGGGCGGAGGTGGAGCGGGCCGCTGCCCTTCTGAGGGAGGGGGCGCTGGTGGCCCTGCCCACCGAGACGGTGTACGGCCTGGCCGCAGACGCCACCCAGGCTCAGGCGGTGCACGCCAACTATGAGGCGAAGGGGCGGCCGGACACCAAGCCCCTCAATGTGCTGGTGGACGGCATGGCCATGGTGGAGGGGGTGTGCCGGGACATCCCGCCGGAGGCCTACCGGCTGGCAGAGGCGTTTTGGCCCGGGCCGCTGACCATGATTTTGTGGGGCAGCGGCGCACTGCCCGCCATTGTGCCCGCCGGAGGGGCCACCCAGGGGGTGCGCTGTCCCCGGCACCGGGATACGCTGGCGGTGATTGCCGCACTGGGCCGTCCGCTGGCCTGTCCCTCTGCAAACCGCTCTGGAGCGCCCTCCCCCAAGTGCGCCGGGGAGGTGCTGGGTCAGCTGGGCGGGCGCATTGCCGCCGTGCTGGACGGGGGCGCTTGCTCGGTGGGGGTGGAGTCCACCATTCTGGATTTGACCACCACCCCCTTCCGCATTTTGCGGCAGGGGGGACTGCCCAAGGCGGAGCTGGAGCGGGTGTTGGGCCAGGCCGTAGAGGGCGGGGTATGACCGTTGTCGGGATAACCGGCCCCACCGGAGCGGGGAAGACCACGGTGCTCCAGGTTGTGGAGGAGCTGGGCGGGGTGGTGGTGGACTGCGACCAGGTGTACCACCAGCTCACCTGCACCTGCCAGCCCATGCTGGAGCAGCTGCGGGAGCGGTTTGGGGCGGAGATCTTCGACCCCAGCGGCGCCCTTGTGCGCAAGCGGCTGGGGCAGGCGGTGTTCGACGACCCCCAGGCGCTGGAGGATTTGAACCGCATCACCCACCGCCATGTGGTGGCGGAGGTGGAGCGGCGGCTGGCCAAGGCGGAGCAGGCGGGGGTTTCGCTGGCGGCGGTGGATGCCATTGCCCTGCTGGAGAGCGGCCTGGGGCGGCTGTGCCAGGCCACCGTGGCGGTGAGCGCCCCCCAGGAGGTGCGCTTGCGCCGCATCATGGCGCGGGAGGGGATTTCTGAGGCATATGCCCGCCTGCGGGTGTCCGCCCAGAAGCCGGAGTGCTACTTTGAACAGCGGTGCGACCATGTGCTGCACAACGATGGGGACGACCCCCAGGCCCTGCGTGCCCAGGCCCGCACCCTGTTGGCGCAGCTTATTCAGACATAAGGAGGAATTTTCATGGAAAACAAGACCGAGAGCCAGCAGCTGCGGGAGCGGCTGCTCAACATCAGAAAGAACGGCTGGGACGTGGTGGATGCCCAGCAGGAGCAGGCCATTCATGCCTACAGCGAGGGGTATAAGGTGTACCTGGACCGGGGCAAGACCGAGCGGGACTGCGTCAGCTACACCGTGGAGCTGGCCCGTCAGGCGGGGTTTGTGGAGCTTGAGCGGGGGATGAGCCTCACCCCCGGCATGAAGGTGTACCGGGTCAACCGGGGCAAGGGGGTCAATCTGGCGGTGATTGGCACCTCTGGCCTGGAGCAGGGCGCCTCCATTGTGGCCTCCCACATCGACAGCCCCCGGCTGGACCTGAAGCCCGTGCCCCTGTATGAGGACAGCGAGATGGCCTTCCTCAAGACCCACTATTACGGCGGCATCCGCAAGTATCAGTGGGTGGCCATTCCCCTGGAGCTGCGGGGCGTGGTGGCCCGCAAGGACGGCAGCGTGGTGCAGGTGTCCGTGGGCGGCAACCCCGGCGACCCTGTGTTCACCATTGACGACCTGCTCCCCCACCTGGGCGCAGAGCAGTCCAAGCGCCCCCTGGGCGAGGCCATTCCCGCCGAGAGCCTCAACCTGCTGGTGGGCAGCCGTCCCCTCAAGGGGGATGAGGGCTCCGACCGGGTGAAGCTGGCGGTGCTGTCCATGCTCCACGAGAAGTACGGCATCACCGAGGCGGACTTCCTCTCTGCGGAGCTGGAGGCTGTGCCCGCCTTCAACGCCAGCGACATCGGCTTTGACCGCACCCTGCTGGGCGCTTATGGCCACGACGACCGGGTGTGCGCCTATGCCAGTGTGAAGGCCATGCTGGACCTGAAGCAGGCCCCCGCCCGCACCGCCGTGTGCGTGCTGGCGGACAAGGAGGAGATTGGCTCGGAGGGCGTGTCCGGTATGCAGTCCGCCTTCTTCGATACCTTCATGGAGGATTTGTGCGACAGCCAGAGCGTGCCCCTGCGTGCCTGCCTGGAGAAGTCCTTCTGCCTGTCCTGCGACGTCACCGCCGCCTATGACCCCAACTTCCCCGAGGTCTACGAGCGCAACAACACCACCCGCATCAACTACGGCGTGGGTCTGTGCAAGTACACCGGGGCACGGGGCAAGTCGGGCGCCTCTGACGCCAGCGCCGAGGCGGTGGCCTATGTGCGCCGTCTGCTGGACGACCGGGGCATCCTGTGGCAGATGGGCGAGTTGGGCAAGGCCGACCAGGGCGGCGGCGGCACTGTGGCCTGCTACATGGCCAACCGCAACATCGACACCCTGGACGCCGGCGTGCCTGTGCTGTCTATGCACGCACCCTTTGAAACCGTGTCCAAGCTGGACTGTTACATGACCTACGCCGCTTGTCTGGCAGTATACGAAGGATAAGAAGCGCGAAGCGCTTCAAAAAAGTCCAAGGACTTTTTTGAGGGGATGCAGGGGAAATAGGGTTCGATTCCTTCGGGATTGTCACCCTGTTTCCCCTGAGCAGAGTGTTTTCCGAGGCGCATGTCCCCGGAAAACACGGGATTTGACTTTCTTTCGCCGCCTGCGGGCGGCGAAACTCTGCGAGGCAGAAGCGAAGCGTCCGAACCCCGCCGCCCCTCGGATGGACTGGAGCGAAGGGCAAAGCCCAGGGCGGGCATAGCCCGCCATGGCTGTCCCGAATCGGAGGGAAGCCGAGCGTACACGGAGGGGAGAGAGGCATGACAACAAAGAAGCGCCGAACCCCAGCCAAGCAAACCTGCCCATGCTGGCAAACCCTTTTGTGCATAACAAACCCCCTTTTGCGGCAAGCTACCGCAAAAGGGGGTTTTTTCATGACGGAAGAGACACAGCCCACCCAGAGCGGGGCGGAGCAGGAAGGGGAAGTGCGCCAGCAGCAGCTGGTGGATATGGGCGCTTCCACCGTGCGCACCGGGGACGGGGTCATCCACACCCTCACCATTGTGGGGCAGATTGAGGGGCACCAGGAGGCCCCGGCGGGGAGTAAGGCCACCAAGTATGAGCACGTGCTCCCGCTGCTCACGGCGGTGGAGGAGAGCAGCGAGGTGGACGGCCTGCTCATTCTCCTCAACACCGTGGGCGGGGACATTGAGGCGGGTCTGGCCATTGCGGAGATGATTTCCGGGATGCGTAAGCCCACCGTGTCCCTGGTGCTGGGGGGCGGGCACTCCATCGGGGTGCCGCTGGCGGTGGCGGCGCAGACCTCGTTCATTGTGCCCTCCGGGTCTATGACCATCCACCCTGTGCGCCTTAACGGGCTGGTGATTGGCGTCAGCCAGACATTCCAGTATTTCGCCCGTATCCAGGAGCGGATTTGCGACTTTGTCACCCGCAACAGCCGCATTCCCAGAGAGGCCTTCGAGGGACTGATGCTCAACACGGGGGAGATGGCCGCCGATGTGGGCAGCGTCATCTACGGCAGCGAGGCGGTGGAGCTGGGGCTGATTGACCACCTGGGCGGTCTGTCTGATGCGCTGGATTGCCTGCATGAGAAGATGAGGAAGAAGTGCGAAGCCGTTGCGAACAGACCGGATGGACCGGAGCGAGGGATAACCATATAAGGCAGGCAC
>CALXDR010000045.1 GCA_944387115.1 uncultured Oscillospiraceae bacterium | reverse complement strand
GTGTTTTCCGGGGACATGCGCCTCGGAAAACACTCTGCTCAGGGGGGATTGGGTGACAATTCCGAAGGAATCGAACCTGATTCCCCCTGCATACCCTCACAAAAGTCCTTGGACTTTTGTGAGAAGGTTCACGACGGCTCGGACGCTTCTCACTAGGTATAATCTCCCTCCTCCCTGTCCACACTATGGCTCGGAGGTGTTGTTATGAATCGCAAACCAAATCTGTTCAGCAAGCTTTCAGACTTTGTCACCGGAAAAGGCTTTTATCTGGTGGTGCTCCTGTGTGTGTCAGCCATCGCCCTATCCGGCTACTACCTGGTGCGCAGTATGCAGGACACCCTGGATCGGGAGCTGACCGACCAGCCGGTATCCAACACGGCCACCATTGTGGTCACTCCGCCCCCTGCTGTGGTGACCACCAAACCCACTCCCTCTGTGGAGCCCACGGCAGCGCCCACCGCCGCCCCCACTCCGGTGCCCACCCTGGCAGCGACCCCCGCCCCCACCCAGGCCTCCGCCCAGCTGGTCTTTACATGGCCGGTGAGCGGGGCGGTACTGGCTCCCTTCTCTGTGGACGTACTCTCCTATGACGAAACCATGGGGGACTGGCGCACCCACGGCGGCATGGACATCGCCGCAGACATCGGCGTGGAGGTCAGGGCCACTGCGGCGGGCACCGTGCGCGCTGTGTATGACGATCCCCTCATGGGAACCACCGTGGAGGTGGATCACGGCAACGGGCTGGTGAGTGTGTACGCCAACCTGGCCGCCATGCCCGCCGTGGCAGAGGGGGACCAGGTGTCCACCGGTTCCACCCTGGGCGCCGTGGGTGACACTGCCGCCGCCGAGCGGGGCCGTGCCAATCACCTGCACTTTGCCATGCTGAAAGACGGAACCGCCACCGACCCGGAGCGTTATCTCCCGGAAAAATAACCCCAACAAACGGACAGGCGGCGAGGCATAAGCCTCGCCGCCTGTCCTCTGTTTGCGCCCGGCAGGCGCGGGGATGCCCGCCGGGCGCATGACAGGGTTGCTCCCCCTGTCTCAACTCTCCATATGGCGGCCCAAAAAGCCCGCAGCCATCTGCGCCAGCTTCAGCTCCACCTCACCGCTCCCCTCTCCCAAAAAGAGGACGCAGCCCAGCACATCCCCCTCGGAGAGCACGGGCACCGCCACGGCCACCTGATACTTCTCACTGCCGTCACACAGGTGTACCGTCTGCCCGCCCCGGAAGGTCTGTCGGCTCTCCATAATCTCTTCCACCTGGGCGGACACCCGCTTGTCCACCACCTCCCGGCGGGGAACGCCGCCGGCGGCAATGCAGCTGTCCCGGTCGGTGATGACCGAAATCATACCCGATACCTTGCTCATCACCTCGCACAGCTGCACCGCAAAATCGGTCACATCCCCCAGCTGGGAGTATTTTCGGAAAATCACTCCGCCCTCCCGGTCGGTGTAGATTTCCAGGGGGTCACCCTCTCGAATACGCATGGTACGGCGAATTTCCTTGGGGATGACCACACGGCCAAGGTCGTCAATCCGCCTGACAATTCCTGTTGCTTTCATAGCTTCAAACCTTTCCTGCCAGTTCTATCTGACCGCCCAATGTCAAAGGGGCATCGGGCAGTGTCTTACCCCAATATTATCCGCATTTTCCCGCAAACTATTCCCTTGCCAGCCCTCCCGCATCTTCCCAAAAAACATGATTCCCCAGGGCGCACCCTGGGGAATCATGTTTGTATTTTGCTGTACAAGCGCAGCCGGGCCTGCACCCCTATGCCTGTATCGGCAGGCAGGGCGCATCTGCCCTGCTCAGGACGGCCCTCCGCCCCGCTTCTTGCGATACCGCTCCACCAAGTCGGCCAGGGTGGTGCCGTCCACCACCTGGGACACCGCCCGGTGAATCTCCTGCCACAGCTCCAACGTCACGCACTCATCGCACCGCTCGCAATATCCCTCGTTGATGGCGCACTCCACCGGCGCCATATCCCCCTCCACAGGGCGGAGGATGTCCCCCACCGTGTACTCCTCTGGACGGCGGGTGAGCAAATAGCCGCCCCCGGCTCCCCGCACAGAGCGCACCAGTCCCGCTCGGGACAGGGGTGTCACAATCTGCTCCAGATACTTGTCGCTGAGCTGCTGGCGCTGCGCCACATCCCGCAGAGAGACAGGCTGGTCGCCTCCGGTCACTGCCAGGTCTACCATCAGCCGCAGGGCATACCGTCCCTTTGTGGAAATTTTCATGGGAAATCACCTCAATCTCTTGTATACCTAAAATACCATGTAAATAATATGATTTCAACCCCATTCTTTTTTCCAGCCCCCTATTTACGATACCGCCCGTGGTATGGTATACTGAAATATCATCATTTGAAGCACACAGAAAGAGGATTACTCCATGGAAATCAACGGCGTAGAAGTACAAGAAACCTTTTTATATCAGGATTTGGGCCTGTCCCAACCCACCATGCAGGCCCTGGAGAAAAAGGGCTTCACCCAGGCCACCGCCATCCAGGGGGGCGCAATCCCCTTCTTCATGGACTGGAAGGACGTGGTGGCAAAAGCCCCCACAGGCACAGGCAAGACCTATGCCTTTGGCATCCCCATGGTGGAGCATATCGACCCCAGCTCCCACCAGGTGCAAGCCCTGGTGCTCGCCCCCACCCGTGAGCTGGCCATCCAGATTCGGGACGAGCTGCGGGACTTGTGCGTGTACCGGGAGGGGGTGCGCATTGTGTGCCTGTACGGCGGGCAGCCCATTGACAAGCAGATTACCCAGCTGAAAAACCGCCCCCAGCTGGTGGTAGCCACCCCCGGACGGCTGATGGACCACATGAAGCGGCGCACCATCAAGCTGGACAGCGTGGAGACGGTGGTGCTGGACGAGGCCGATCGGATGCTGGACATGGGCTTCATCCAGGACGTCACCTGCATTCTGGACAAGATGCCCAATCGGCGCAACCTGGGCCTGTTTTCCGCCACCATCAGCCGGGAGGTCATGGACATCTCCTGGGTGTACCAGCGTGACCCGGTGGAAATCACCGTGCGCCCGGTGGAGCAAAACCGCCCCAACATCCAGCAGTACCAAATCGAGCTTTCCGGCCGGGAGGAAAAGCTGGATACCCTGGTAGCCCTGCTCAACGCAGGGGAGTACGCCCGTGCCTTTGCCTTTTGCAACACCAAGAACATGACCGACCGCCTGGCCGGCCTGCTTCAAATGCGGGGCATCCCCTGCCAGGCCATCCACGGGGACATTCCCCAGCGGATGCGGGAGCGAGCCCTCCAGCAGTTTAAGACGGGGGCGCTGCGTGTGCTGGTGGCCACCGATGTAGCCGCCCGGGGCCTGGACATCGACGATGTGGATGCGGTGTTCAACTATGATGTCCCCGATGAGCAGGAATATTATATCCACCGCATTGGGCGCACCGGCCGTGCCCAGCGCCGGGGGGTGGCCTATACGCTGGTGGCCTCGGTGACGGAGTCGGTGAAAATGCGGGAGATTGCCCGCAACACCAAAGCGGAGATTCAGCGGCTCAAATACGACCAGGATGGCTGTCTGATGCTGGTAGACCCTCAGACCTGACCCCTGCGGCGGCCGGCCTGGGCCGGACTCCGCCTTTTCAGTGCAACACATGGGAGGTACGCAATGAACATTCGCATTTTAGCCGTGGGCGACGTGGTGGGCGACCAGGGTGTGGACTTTCTCACCCGCCATCTCCCCGCCCTGCGCAAGGTGCACCAGGTACACTTTACCGTGGTCAACGGGGAAAACGCCGCCTGCAACGGCCTGCTCCCCCGCCAGGCCGAGGACATCTTTTCCGCCGGAGCGGATGTAATCACCCTGGGCAACCACACCTGGGACAAGCAGCAGATTGTAGACTATATGGAGCACTGCCCCTACCTTCTCCGCCCCGCCAACTACACCGCCCGGGTACCGGGACGGGGCTGGGGGATATTCGACGGCCCCCGGGGACTGCGCATCCGGGTGGTGGACCTCATCGGCCGGGTGGGGATGGACACCAACTTCGACAATCCCTTTACCAAGCTGGATGAGGTGCTGGGCCGGGAGGAAGCGGACCTCACCCTCATCGACTTCCACGCCGAGGCCACCAGCGAAAAGCTGGCCCTGGGCTGGTATGCCGACGGGCGGGCGCAGGCGATGTGGGGCACCCACACCCATGTTCCCACCGCCGACGCCCAGGTGCTCCCCCAGGGCCTGGGCTATGTCACAGACCTGGGCATGACCGGCCCGTCCCAATCGGTGATTGGCGTGCGGCCCAGCCAGGCCATCAACCGCTTTTTGGGCGGCCTGCCCCAGCGCTTCCAGCCCGCTGACGGCCCCTGCCAGATGCACGCTGTCCTATTTGAGATTGACACCAACGCCCGCCGCTGTGTATCGGTGCAGCGGGCAGATATATCCTGAAAGGAGGGATTGCCTTGAAACTGCTCCACGCCGCCGACCTCCATCTGGACTCCCCCTTCCGGGGGCTGTCTGCCCAGCAGGCGCTGGTGCGCCGGGGGGAGCTGCGGGACATCCCCGCCCGACTGGTGCAGCTGGCCCGCGCCGAGCAGGTAGACCTGGTTTTGCTCCCCGGCGACCTGTTTGACAGCCAGCGCCTCACGCCCCAGGGCCTTGCAGCCCTGAAGGATGCGCTGGACGCCATGTCCGTGCCTGTGTGCATCGCCCCGGGCAACCATGATTACTACCACTCCGACTCCCCCTACGCCGGGGAGTGGCCGGACAATGTACACATCTTCACCACCCAGGAGCTCACCGAGGTATCCCTGCCGGTGCTCAACTGCGTGGTGCACGGCTGCGCCTTCACTGCGCCCCACCGGGAGAGCAGCCCCCTGGACGGCTTTACTGCCCCCCAGGACGGCAAGCTCCACCTGCTGTGTGTCCACGGTGAGCTGGCCCCCTCCGGCCGCTACGCCCCCATCACCCTGCAAAACCTGGCAGACGTCCAGGCCCACTATGTGGCGCTGGGACACATCCACTTCAATTCCGGCCTGCGCCAGGAGGGCTCCACCTACTGGGCCTACCCCGGCTGTCCCGAGGGACGGGGATTTGACGAGCTGGGGCGCAAGGGCGCCCTGGTGGTGGAGCTGGCCCACGGACAGGCCAGCGCCCAATTCCATCCCCTGTGTCATCGCCAGTACCGGATTGAGCGGGTTTCCCCCGCCCAGCTCCCCCAGGCCATGGAGGGGTGGCCCGGCGAGGATTTGGTGCGCATCCTCCTCACCGGGGAGAGCGAACACGCCCCTGACCTGGCCGCCCTCACCGCAAGCGCCGCCCAGCGCTTTTTCTATGCCGAGGTGCGGGACGAGACCACCCTGCCCCAGGCTCTTTGGGCCAGGGAGGACGAGGACTCCCTCACCGGACTGTTTCTGCGTGAGATGCGCCGGAGGCTGCACAACGCCTCCCCGGAGGAACAGTCCACCCTGCTGCTTGCCACACGCTTTGGGCTATCTGCCCTGGAAGGAGGGGAGGACATCCGCCCATGAAAATCCTATCTATGACCGCCACCTTTGGGCGGCTCAACCAGGCGGTGCTCACCCCCGGCCCGGGGCTGACGGTGATTACCGCCCCCAACGAGGCGGGCAAGTCCACCTGGACAGCCTTCCTCACCGCCATGCTCTACGGCATTGACACCCGGGAGCGCAACCGGGCAGGGTCGCTGGCGGCAAAGCACCGCTATCAGCCCTGGTCTGGCGCACCCATGTCCGGGCAGCTGCGGGTGGAGTGGGAGGGGCAGGACATCACCATCCGCCGCTTCACCGACCGCTCCGGCCCCTTCCAGGGGTTTGAGGCGGTGTACACTGCCTCCGGGGACCCCGTCCCCTTCCTCTCCTCCAACAATGTGGGTCAAACCCTGCTGGGGGTGGGACGGGAGGTTTTTGTACGCTCTGCCCTGGTGGGCCAAAACGGAGCCGCAGTCACCGCCGCCCCCGAGCTGGAGCAGCGGGTGGCGGCCCTTGCCACCTCGGGACAGGAGGACGTATCCTTCTCCGCCACCCAGCGCACGCTGAAGGACTGGCGCAACCGCCGCCAATCCAACCGCACCACCGGGCGCATCCCCCAGCTGGAGGAGGAGTTGGCCCACACCAAGGCCCGCCTGGAGGAAATGGAGCAGGCCCGCACCAGGCAGCAGCAGGCGCAGACCGCCCTGCGCCAGCTCAAACACCAGCGGGCAGAGTTGAATTTCGAGCTGCAAGTCCATAAGCGCCTGGCGCAAAAGGAGCTCAACGCCCGCCTGGTGCAGGCCCAGGAGGCTCTGGATCTGGCCCGCGCCGAGCGGGAGACCCTCCCCCCTCCCCCCCAGGGCTTTGAGGGCTTGACCGCCCAGCAGGCTCTGGAGCAGGCACGCAGTGAAGAGGAGTCCAGCCGTCTGGGGCGGTTTCAGGCCTCACAAAGCGCCCAGCGGCAGGCCGTGCAGCGCCGGCGGGGCATCAGCGTACTGTGGATGACCCTGCTGCTCCTGGCGCTGGCAGGGGGCGGCGTGGGCCTGGCCTTTGCCGGGCAGTCCCTCCGGCAGCCCCAGCTGCCCTGGATTGGCCTGGGCCTCGGCGTGCTCTCCCTGGTTGTCCTGCTGATTCTGGTGGTGCGCCTGCGGGGCTATGCCCAGCAGCTGCGGCAGATTGACCAGCTCACCCCGCCCCCCAGCCAGGACACCGATCTGGTGGACGCCGCCAACCAATATGCCCGCTGGCTGGACCGCCGGGAGCTGCTGGACCAGCAGGTCAGCCACCACCAACAGCGGGTGGCCGATTTGAAGGCCCAGGGCGCCCAGCCCTTCTCCACCCTGGAATATCTCCACGCCCCTGTCCATACCCAGGAGGAGGCCCAGAGCCTGCTGGAGCAGGCGGAGCAGAATATTGCCCGGTGGCAGAGTCAGCTGGACCAGGCCACCGGCGCCCTGCAGGGCGACCCCCTGGCGCTGGAGTCCCAGCGGGACGCCCTCTGTCAGGAGCTTGCCCAGCGCAAAGCGCAGCTGGAGGCGCTGGATATTGCCCTTGCGGGGCTGGAACGGGCCAACACCATCCTGCGGGAGCGGTTTTCCCCCGCCCTCAACCAGGCCACGGCGGCATATTTCTCCACCCTCACCGGCGGCAGGTACCGCCACCTCACGCTGGACCGGGCCTTTTCCGCCGACACCTGGAGCCAGGACAACCTGGACCCCCATTCCGCCCTCTACCTGTCCAGGGGCACAGTGGATCAGCTCTACCTCTCGGTGCGCCTGGCCCTGTGCCAGCTCACCCTCCCCGGCGCTCCCGTGGTGCTGGACGAGGCTCTGGCTGCCTTTGACGATACCCGGGCCGCTTTGGCGCTGGAGTGCCTGCGCCGCCTGGGCCAGGAGCGGCAAGTGCTCCTCTTCTCCTGTCACCGGCGGGAGGAGGCGTGGGCCGCAGCCAACGGGGTGCCCGTACTCTCCCTGGACACCCCCGCCGCACCTTGACATTGCGCCCCAAACGCAGTAGCATAGAAGCACATATCAACAATTAGGAGGAATCCACCATGCTCAACGAAAAGATTGCCCGTCTGATCAATCACCAGGTGAACCAGGAGTTCTACTCCGCCTACCTCTACCTGCACTTCTCCAACTACTTCACCGAGCATTCTCTGGACGGCTTTGCCAACTGGTATCAGGTGCAGGCTCAGGAGGAGCGGGATCACGCCATGCTCTTCTCCCGCTACCTCCACGACAACGGCGCCGCCGTCACTCTGGACACCATCCCCTCCCCCGTCCAAAGCTGCCCCCCGCAGGATCACCTGTCCGTGCTCAAGGCCGCCCTGGCCCACGAGGAGTCTGTCACCCGCCTCATCAACGAGATTTACAGCCAGGCCCATGACAGCCGTGACTTCCGCACCATGGAGTTTCTCAACTGGTTTGTGAAGGAGCAGTGCGAGGAGGAGAACACCGCCCGGGAGCTGGTGGCCAAGATGGAGCTGTTCGGCTCCGACCCCCGCAGCCTGTACCTGCTCAACAGCGAGCTGGCCAGCCGCCAGTACACCCCCGCCGCCCAGGGCTAATCCCTGCCCCAGGGAGCACCTCCGTGCAGAGCACCCCGCCCCCTGCCCTCCACCATCCCCACGGTGCAGCAAGCGGGGCAGCTCCCACATGGGCAGGCTGCCCGTGCCATCCCACCCCCCCTGGGAGCCCTCGGCCCTGCTCACGCAGAAAAAAAGCACTGCGGAACTGAAGTTCCGCAGTGCTTTTTTCTATGCCCCGCCCAGGGGCGCACGGCTGCTCCACATCCGCCGCAGGCTTACGCCTGCCCGCCCAGAATCTCCCGCTCCAGAATGGCGGCAATCTGCTGGCTGGCAGTTCCATCCCCATAGGGGTTCTTGGCCTGGGCCATGCGCTGGTAGGCCTCTGGATTTTCCAGCAGCTCCTTGCAGGCCTGATAGATATTCTCCTCACTGGTGCCCGTCAATTTCAGGGTACCGGCGGCCACGCCCTCGGGGCGCTCGGTGGTGTCCCGCATCACCAGCACGGGCTTGCCCAGCGCCGGGGCCTCCTCCTGGATGCCGCCGCTGTCGGTGAGGATGAGGTAGCTGCGGTTGAGGAAGTTATGGAAATCCTCTGCGCCCAGAGGCTCGATGAGCCGGATGTGGGGGCAGTCCCCCAACTCCTCGGCGGCAATCTGGCGCACCACAGGGTTCATGTGAATGGGATAGAGGGTGCGCACATCGGGGAACTGCTCCACAATGCGCCGGATGGCCCGGAACATCTCCCGCATGGGCTGACCCAGGTTCTCCCGGCGGTGGGCGGTGAGCACAATCAGCCGGTGTCCCTGCGCCCACTCCAGCTCAGGATGGGTGTAGTCCTCCCGCACAGTGGTGTGCAGCGCATCAATGCCGGTGTTTCCCGTGACGAAAATGTGTGCGGGGTTCTTCCCCTCCCTGAGCAGGTTGTCCCGGGCAGTCTCCGTGGGGGCAAAATGCCAGCGGCAGGACAGGCCAATGCTCTGGCGGTTGTACTCCTCGGGATAGGGGGAGTAGAGGTTGTAGGTGCGCAGTCCAGCCTCCACGTGTCCCACGGGAATCTGGAGGTAGAAGGCCGCCAAACCGGCGGCAAAGGCGGTGGTGGTGTCCCCATGCACCAGTACCACGTCGGGCCGCTCCTTCTGGAGCACCTCCCGCATACCCAGCATCACCCGGGTGGTCACATCAAACAAATCCTGCCCCGCCTTCATAATCTGCAAGTCATAATCGGGGGTGACCTCAAAGGTACGCAGCACCTGCTCCAGCATCTCCCGGTGCTGACCGGTGACGCACACCGTCACCTTCATCCGCTCATGCTTGCGCAGCTGCTTGACCAAAGGACACATTTTAATGGCCTCCGGTCGGGTTCCGAATACCAAAAGTACATGACAATATTTCATGCTGGAATCCTCTCTATTCCCCGCCCGATCCGAAGTCCGTGCGGAAACGTTGTATTCTTCCGGTTATCCCGGCTGTTGCTCTATTATATCCACTCCGGCGGCGTACTGTCAATACATCCATGGGGTCAATCCCCTGCCGCAGGCCGATGGGGCGCTCTCCCCTGCACATCGCCCAGCTCACACCACACCGCCGCCCCCCAAGGCCAAAAAAAGAGCGGGGCGCATATGCATGCGCCCCGCTCCGTGTAAAGGTATGTAGCTTAGTCGAAGTAACGCTCCAGCAGACCCTTCAGAGCCTTGCCATGGCGGGCCTCAACTTGATACTGCCCACAAAAATACAGATAGAATATCACTTGTACTTTCCGAAAACACCCATTTCCCATCAATTTCCCTTCAGAAAATGGATTTTTGAGAAGCGTGATATTATAAGGAATTTTGTTTCCCTTGAGGTTTCCCGCTGCCAATTACTTTGTTGCGTAGCGAACACCCTGTAAAAAAGTGATATGATCGTAATAACTGTTCAAACTGGTAAATTTCCAGTTGGCCTCTGCGTAGGCTCTCATATCTTTATGACAATTCTCGTCCCAGGCGTATACTTCAATATTCCAACCAACGCTATGAAGTCTTTTCAAATCAGCAAAAAAGCCTTCATTTTTATAAATTCCAGCACCATCACCAGAAAGCAATGCAATAGTACCCTTGTCAGGCTCAAATCCAAGTCTCAGCATTTTATTTTGTAGCAGATAGTCTGTAGTATTATTTTCTCCACCATCTGCTGAGCGTGGAATGGTCTCAGCATCAATACCAATACTATCCAAATAACCCCAAATAGAATCAGTTTCAGGAGGAGTGCTTCCTACAAAGTATACATTACCAATAGTCCGACCTGCTGCCACAAGATTAAGCAAATTCAAAAAATGAGTTCGATATAATTCTCTTGGCTGTCCTGGTTCCTTAATTGGAAAGACATGATCCAAGCCCCCATAATGGATGTTGGAATTATCCCAAACGATATAGACCTTTTCCATACGCCACGACTTTCCTTTCTAAAATTGATAACCATATTATAGCATAATCCCAAGCAGTTGTCAGTATAACTAAAAAAGTAATACCTTGAATTAATGCAAGAAGCCCCGCCGGCTGGCGGGGCTTTACTTTAACTACACCCATTCAATTTTCCAAGCAGGTCATCCCTCATACCCTGTGTAATATGCTGGTAGTACCTAAGAGTGGTTTCCTCTTTCGTGTGTCCTAACCTTTTCTTGACGACAACAGCGGGAATGTTATGTTCAGCCAACCAAGAGGCGTGTGTATGTCTGAGGTTATGATATTTGAAATGTATTCCACAACTGTCTCTTGCTATACGGAACAGCACTTTTGAACTGTCTGTGCTGAGGAAGTCCCCATTTTCTTTCAGATTGATTAAATCAGGGTTTTCCTCAATGGTTTTTGCCTTATTCCTACCATTGTCAATCGCTACCCTGGTCTGATGGTATGCTGCCCCAAGGCACACTTTTTGTTCTTCCTGCTTTTGTTTCAGGTCTTTCAAATAATAGTAAATTTCATCCTGAAGGTCAATCTCACGAATAGCAGCCTTTGTCTTAGTGTTGCGTAAGGTCCACATCTGATCCTCCCACACCATTTGTCTTTTCACCCAGATAGTGTGTTTCTCCCAATTTATATCAGACCATCTCAACCCAAAGCACTCAGCCACACGAACACCCAGACACCTACCCAACTTAAAGGCGGTCAAAAGGTTTGTAGAGGAAAAGCGTGTTTCCAATGCATCCAACTCTTCTTCTGTGTAAATCTTCTCTACAAAATCATCTGAACTATCATCTTTGGGTGTTTGAATTTCAAAAAAGGTATTCTTCTTTATGTATTTGTGCTTGTACGCATAATCCCAAAGGACACCTATGAACTTATGGATGCTCATAATGTAGGCGTAGGAGTGGGTAGCTGTCATAGCAAACAGGTATTCGGAAATCTCAGTTGGTTTCAGCCCACCAATCGTTCTTTTTCCCCACTTCATCCCTATATGGTTTCTGAAAAGACAATCATACCTTCTGATTGTAGATTGTTCCCTATCGTGCTGAGCGTATTTCTCTATAAACTCTGTATAGACCTGCTCTACAGTGATGGGTTTCTCTTTTACCAGGATACTCTCAGGGTTTTCAATGATTTCTGCTCTTCTGGCAGCCATAGCTGCCTTTGCCTCTGCTATGGTCTTAAAACCACTTTTCTCTATGGATCTCCATTTACCCGTATCGGGGTCTTTTACATTGATGCGGTAACTATAAGTACTACCCTTTTTTCTAATATTTTCAGCCATATCTAAAATCCCACATTTCCTTAGTATTTGTAAGGCTTTTGAATTTTGGTCACATGATAACTCTTCCCACACCTCAAGCCAAGGGAAAAGTTCATGGGACATATCAAAAACTTTCTTACTGACTCTTTATCCTCAACTGTGTGGATTTTAGTGTGCTTTTCATTATTTATGTCCTTTTTGAAGTGTATATGTCAAAATAAAATGTATTTATGTTCCCAAAAAAAACAGTTGAGCGTGATTGCTCAACTGTCCTCTTTTTATGCGGGGAGTACAATATGTTTCTGTAATGCCTGTTCTACTATTTTAGGCTCTACACTCAAATAGTGCTGGGTAACTGCCACACTACTATGCTGGAGCAAAGTCCTGACCAGTTCCACATTGTAGTCATTTGCTGTATAGATGCTGACTGCAAAGAACTTTCTAAATGAATGGGTGCTGACACCAGTGATCCCCAAGTACCTGCACACCTTTTGAAGATGGAGTTGTACTGCTCTGACTGTAAGTGGGAACAATTTCTGGGTTGATTTTAACCCTTGTTGGATTGTGTAGTTCTGTAAGTATATGTAAACTTCTGCTGGTACAGTAAAATTCCTTGCCTTTCCCGTTTTCTGCTCCACGATGTCAAGGTGATACCTACCACCCTCAAAAAGAATATCTGCTAACTTCAAGTGAACAATGTCTCCAATCCTCAGTCCCAAATTTGCTTGCAGCGTAAGTGCTACGGCTATCCGTTCATTAGGTCTGACCCTATCCCCACCAGGGAGGACAAAGCCTGTCCTTATGGTGCTTATGATTTTTTCAAATTCTTCTTTATCGACTGCCCTTGTTTTCTTATTTGCCATTTTCTCAACCCCTTATATCAAAAATTTCGTTTAACTACTAACACACTTTTCGTTCTTTTACCTCTACATTCTTTCACCCTGCACCAAATCAAAGGTTTTCGTTATCTATCTATTTAACGAAGTGGGATTTTAACCCTCTGGTATACCCACTTTTTGTTCTTTCAGCACCCTGTACAGGGTGGTCTTACTGACCCCTGTAAGAGCAGTGATCTGGCTGATGGTACAGGCGTCACTTTTATAAAGTTCAATGGCCTGCTCAATATCCTTGCTCTTGGTAGGTGGCCTACCCACCCTGCC
>CALXDR010000044.1 GCA_944387115.1 uncultured Oscillospiraceae bacterium | reverse complement strand
GCAGGCCCATCCCCCGGCGCTGCCGGGAGAGCGCCCCGCCCCGTCCTGCGCCGTCATCGGCAGGCGCAAAGGTATCCCACCCCACCGGCGGACGGATGCGGCCCACATCCGTTGGCCCGCAGCTTTCTTCCATATCCCCGGCATATTTTCAAAGATCGTGCGGTTTTCCCGTGTACGATTTAAAAATTCGATTGATTTTTAAATCGTGGAATCGTATAATGGGAAAAACTCCGTGCCAGCTGTACCTTTGGAGGTGACCTCATGGCATACGAAAATCTGAAGAAGCTTCGTTACAAGTGCAAAAACCAAGAGGCGTACGCACAGGAATATCACGCCCGCTTCCACTGTGAGGACAGCGTGCATCTGCCCTTTCTCATTGGAAACCACCCTGCATTCTTCCTGCTCAACAGCGAAGTTCTGACACTGGCCTACCGGATTGCAAAGCTGGATAAATCCGTGGGTGCATTGAGCAACCAGCTGCCCGGGATTGCAAAAACCGCCTATTCACGCAAGTGCCTCATTGACGAGATTGTGCTCACCAATCAAATCGAAGGGGTACACAGCAGCAGAAAAGAAATTGGCGCTGCGCTGGAGCTGCTCAAGCACCAATCCGACCAAAACGGCAAGGGCGCCCGATTCCTGGGGCTGGTCCACAAATATCTGAAGCTGCTGGCCGGAGAACATATTCCTTTGCAAACCTGCCAGGATATCCGGGACATCTATGACGAGTTATTTCTCGAAGAGGTGATTTCCGAGCACCCCCAGAATGCCCCTGACGGTGTGCTCTTTCGCAAGGGAAATACCGCCATCTATAATGCCGCCGGAGCGGTCATTCACCAGGGCTTGTATCCCGAGGAGAAGCTGACGCAAGCCATGGAGCAGGCATTGGCCTTCCTCAACGACCCCTCCATTGACTATCTATTCCGTATCTGTGTGTTCCACTATCTCATTGAGTATATCCATCCATTTTACGACGGAAACGGGAGGCTGGGACGCTTTCTGTTAAGCTATTGCATCTGTGAGGAATTAGAGCCTCTGCTGGCCTTCCGCCTGTCTGAAACCATCAAGGAAAATATCCGGGTATACTACAAGGCCTTTGAACTGTGCAACCACCCCTTCAACCTGGGGGATTTGACCCCCTTCCTGCTGATGATGCTGGGCATGATTTATGAGGCCCTCCAGGCGCTGAAGCTGTCCTTGCACGAAAAGCTGCGGCTGTGGAATGACTACGAAGCCCTCGTCGCATCCTTCCCCTCCTGTGCAGACGGCAAGATGCGCAGCCTGTACAGCTTCCTGCTGCAAGCTGCACTCTTTAGTGAAAATGGGATTTCCACCAGTGAACTTCAGACCCTTCTCCAAAGCACCTACTATATCACCAAAAAGCTGCTGGCCGCCATTCCAGACCATCTGCTGCTCACTGAGAAAATCGGGCGGTCAAACCATTACCGCCTGAACCTCTCTGCCCTGGATGCGCTGCTGTTGGCGCAGACGCTCCACACCCCCACCACCCCCTAACCCCCAAGGCCGCTATGGACATTTGCCCGAAAGTACAGTATAATAGAAGAAATCACCACGCTGCGGCGCTTCCGCCCGTATGCCTGTTGGCGCTCACCTGTGAAGCCGCTCATTTTGGGCGGCTTTCCCTATTCACTTTAGAACATTGAGGAGTTTATAGCATGGAAGAACATCGTATGGACACATCACTCACCGCAAATCTGGAGGAACGCACCCTGTCCTACCTGCGCCTGGTGGCCCGTGGGTGTTACCTGAAGGGATACTCCAAGATGAAAAAGCAGGAGCTGGTTGAAGCCCTGGCAGTGGCTCTGATGGAACCCCAGCGCATGGAGGAGCTGATCTATGTACTGGATGAGAACAGCTGGGACCTCTTGTGCCGGGCTGCCCGCTCCGACGGCCCCATCCCCCTGACAGCGCAGGACGAGCCCGCCTTCCAGCTGCTCACCTCCCTGTGCTACCTGGCCCCCGGCCCTGACCACACCTGTTACCTCCCCCGGGAGCTGCGCACCCTCTTCCACACCCTGGCCGGGCAGGGGATTGTCCAGCGCAAAGCCCGCTATGACCTGCTCCACCGCTATGCCATGGCGGCGGTGCACCTGTACGGGGCCATCCCCCTGGACGAGTTCATCTCCCTGTTCAACCGCCAGAACCAGGAAAAGACCAACCGGGGCGAGGTGTCCGCCGCCCTGTCCTGCTTCATCGACATGGACATGGGCTACGCCATCTGGGAGCAGTACCTCATTCACGACTCCTACACCGGTGAGGGGATGGAATTCCTCCCGGAGCTGCTGGAGCACATCCAGGGCAAGCCCCGGTACATCCCCCAGCGGGCAGAGCTGCTCCGCTATGCCAACTGGGATTACTTTGAAAGCACCCCCGCCGCCCAGCAGCTCTACGCCTTCTTCACCGATGAAATCCACCTCTCCCCCTCGGTGGCCCAGGATACCCTCCTCCAGCTTCAGCAGGACTGCATGATTGACGCCCCCATGCAGCAGCTTTTGAGCGTGCTGGAGCACCACAGCGTCCATGTCGCCTCCTATCAGGTGCCCGCCCTGGGGGATTTGCTGATGAACCTCAGCAACACCACCCGCCACTGGTACAACAAGGGCCACACCCCCCTGGAGCTGTCCCGGCGCAAGCCTTCCACAAAGGGCGGACACACTGTGGAAGCCCTCCCCAAAATCGGGCGCAACGACCCCTGCCCCTGTGGAAGCGGGAAGAAGTACAAGAAATGCTGCGGGCGGTAAACCCCCGGCGCACCCGCCCCCTGCCCCGGAGGGCTGGGCAGAGCGGGGGCAGACCGGCGTGCCTGGCAGTGTAACAGCGCCTGCGCCGTCCTGCGCAGACGGTGCGCCCCCCTTCTCCCCGGGGGAGCCCTTTGCCCCTGGGCACCGCCCCCATCCCATAAAAAAATCCTGTACCCCAATGGGGTACAGGATTTTTTAATCTTCATGACTGCACGGGGGGCTGCACGGTTCTTCCCTGCTCAAAGGCATAGACCTCGAACTCCTCCACCGGCAACGGCTTGGAGAACAGGTATCCCTGCCCCATGTTGCAGTGGATTTCACGCAGGAACTTAGCCTGTCCCTCCGTCTCCACGCCCTCGGCGCACACCCCCATATGCAGGGCCTTCGCCAGGTGCACCACCTCACGGATGACCGCCTGTTCCCGCGGATTTTCAATGTTGTCCGTGCGGAAGAAGGCCTTGTCAATCTTGAGCACATCCACATGGAGGTCCTGAATGATGTTCAGCGAGGAATAGCCGCTGCCGAAGTCGTCCAGAGAACAGGTGAAGCCCGCCCGGTGAATCGTATCAATGGCACGGATGACGTCCTGGGTGTTCTTATTGACCACGCTCTCGGTGATTTCAAACTCAAGACAGGACGCAGGCACCTGGTAGCGCTGCAAAATCTCCACATAGGGCTCCAGGAAGTGTTCATCCTCCAGGAGCAGACGGCAGAGGTTGACGGAGATTGTCAGCTGCGGCCGCCCCTCTGCCCGCCACCGGGCCAGATGCTTGCACACCTGCTCAAACATATACAAATCCAACCGGCGGATAAACCCGTTTTGCTCAAAGAAGGGGATGAAATCGTTGGGCGGCACCACGCCCCACTCAGGGTCGTGCCAGCGGACCAGGGCCTCCGCCCCCGCCACACCGCCCCGGCACAAATCCTCCTTGGGCTGGAAATAGACCTTGAAGTGCCCCTTCTGGAGGGCCTCCTCCATACGGTTTTCCATCTCCTTTTCCGAGCGAATCTGATACTTGTTGCTCTCGGAATAGAAGCTGTAGGTAAACAGGTGGTTTTTCCGCTCCTTCAGCCCGTGTTTCCGGGCCATTACCGCACGGTCACGGAAAATGACAAAGGGCAGCGTGGGGTCGTCCAGCCGGTAGGCCCCGAAGGACAGGCCAATCACATAGTTGCTGCGCAGATTCTCCTCGTACAGCTTAATGCCCTGCCCTATTTCCTCCACCAGGCGCTGATACCACAGCACCGTATCGGCCTGGCTGAGGGTGTGCATCAGCACATCAAAGTGGTCGGAGCTGGTGCGGCACACCAGTTCATCCTCCTTGAGCATCTTGTGGATGTGCTCGTACACATAGCGGAGCATTTTATCCCCCTGCTCCTGCCCGAAAATCTCGTTGATGAGCTTGAACTTATCAATGTTCACGCTGACGTACATATACTCCCCGGAGGCCGCCCGGTTGAGCAGCTGCCGCCCCTCTTCCTCAAAGCGGGCCAGGCTGTACCCTCCGGTCACACTGTCCACATAGGCCAGCTGATAGCCGTGGTTGTACAGCCGGTAGAGGGTGAAGGAGAGCACGAGGAACACAATCACAATGAACACACTGGTGAGCATGGACCAGCTGTACATCAAATCAGACTGCTCCCGGGCGGCGTTGCCCACCATCACCAGCCACAGGTTCAAGTCAGAGCGGCCCAGGGGCATGAGAATGGCAGTGCGCCCCTCAAACCCTTCCCACGGGAAGGTGTAGTGCATCTCCACCGTCTCCTGCGCCTCTGCACAGGCCCGCAGGGCCTCCAGGCTCACCCAATCCTCCTCGAAGTCCGCGTACTTCGTCAGCGTGACAAAGAGGTTCCCCGATGTTTCCAGGGCGGGGTCGTTCATGATGTTCTGGTGGTGATCACTTTTGGAGCGGATGAGCATCTCGCCGTTGTTGCGCACCACATGGAAGAAAATCTCCCCGCCGAAATAGGACTGCTCCATCAGCCGCTCCGTCCACGACTGGGAGACGCAGGCGGTCATAATCTGATTCACCCGCCTCTGCTCATAAATGGGCACCGCCAGGGCGAAGATGGCCTGGTGACGGCTCTCGTCCAGCTCCTGAATGTTTTCACGGGTGACCACCCGCTGACCCTGAAAGGCAGACATGATTTCGGGGCAGTTGCTGAAATCGTCTACCACGCCGTCGGAGCTGACAGCCGTACCGTCCGGCTCCACCACAAACACGTGGAAAAACCCCAGCAGCTCGGCCCGCTCCTGAAGAGATTGGCGGTTCATCCCGCCCCCCTCCTCCGTCTCCATGCTGCCATAGCCAATGGCCATGGACTCCAGGGCATTCAGGCTGGATTCCAGCTGGTAGTTGATAGAGTTGGTGAGACTCTTGGACAAATCGGACAGATACTGCTCCGACTCCTGCACCGCAGCGCTGTGTACCCCCATCTGGCTGAGAAAGGTCATCAAAATCACCGCAACCACTGTGAGCAGCACAATGGCCACAAACCGGCCGCCAGTCAGCCGCTTTGCACCTGCTCTTCTCATTGGGCACACGCCTCCTTTCCCGCTGCACCATCTGGCAGGCTGCCCGGCCTGCTCTGGTGCGCATACTACAGCAACCATTATACAGGATATCCTCCTGTATGGGTAGCCCTATTTCTCCTCAACAAAATTTTTTATGAATTGTTACCATTCTGGTGGGTTACTTTTATGCTGGTTTGTCAGGTTGACAGAGATACCACCGGGCCCGCACCGGATTGCTTTGTGCATTTCCACAGACTTCCTCCCCTCTGCAGCCCTGCACGGCCCTCTGCCCCGCCATTTGCCTGCGGCAGGCATACGCCCCCGCCACATTTTTCGCCCGTGCCTTTGCCCCGTGCAGGTGGGACTGGGTGCGGGTATTGCGCAGCTTTACACTGCCCATGGCCCGGATGCTGCCGGAGGGCTTGCACGGACAAACCTCCAGGCGGAGAACCACGGGTTCTCTGCCTGGAGGCCTGCGTCCATCCAACAAGAAGGCTCCTGTTTGGACTGTGTGTATGCGGGCGCACGCCTCTGCTCGGTTTGTCCAGGCGGGGTTACTGCACCTGATAGTAGAGTATGAGGAACACAACTCCCACGGCTGTGAACAGCGCCCCGGTGACGGGGAGGCACGCCATCCCGGCAGGTCTGCCCTTTTCCCGCTTGCGGGCCACATAGTCGGCGTACCTCTCTTGCCTGCCGGCGGCTTTGCCGGGCACAAGGGACTTGACCGCCCAGCTCAGGGCATAGCCCAGACCGTCAAAGGCGCCCGCACCGGACACCACCACCAGCAGCCCAAGCATGAGAAAGGTCACGCCGGGAATGGTGAAGGCATCGCTGAGGATGCGGCAGCGCACCGCCGGGTCTGAGACATAGGCCAGCCCGTGCAGGTCCGTGGTGAGCCAGGCCATTGCGCCGGCAATGAGGATGCACACGGCATACCGAATCAAAGCGCTGCGCAGCTTGCCTGTGTTCACAGACCCAGCTCCTCTCGGTACGCCTTCTCCTCGGCATCGTTGCAGTGGACAAAGTGACCGGGGGAAATCTCACGCAGGCTGGGCTTATCCACAGAGTAATCGTGCTCAGCCAGGGGATTGTAGGTGATACGCACACGCTTCTTCTCCGACCGGGGGTCCGGCAGGGGAATGGCGGAGAGCAGCGACTTGGTGTAGGGGTGCATGGGGTGGGCAAACAGCTCCTCCGAGGAGGCCAGCTCCACCATCTTGCCAAAGTGCATCACGCCAATGCGGTCGGAGAAGTACTTGACCACGGACAGGTCGTGGGCGATGAAGAGAATGGTCAGCCCCAGCTTCTCCCGCAGGTCGTTGAGCAGGTTGATGACCTGGGCCTGAATGGACACGTCCAGAGCGGAAATGGGCTCGTCGGCAATGAGCAGGTCGGGGTTCATAATCACCGCCCGGGCAATGCCGATGCGCTGGCGCTGGCCGCCGGAGAACTCATGGGGATAGCGCCCGGCGTGCTCACGCACCAGGCCCACCGTCTCCAGAATCTCATACACCTTCTGGTCAATGTACTCCTTATCCCGAATGCCGTTGATGACCAGACCCTCAGCGATAATCTCCCGCACGGTCATACGGGGGTCCAGGGAGGCAATGGGGTCCTGGAAAATCATCTGGATGTTGGTAATGAGCTTGCTCTTTCTGGCAATGCGGATTTCCTCCGCCATCTGCTTTTTGAGGGCGGCCAGCTTGGCGCTGTCTCCCTTGGCGCTCTCCAGCTTGGGGGCATACTCCTGCTGAATCTTCTCCACCAGAGTGGCGGCATATTCCGCATCGGAGTGCTTGTGGTCATACTTGGCCTTGCGCATCTCCTCACGGGCGGTGGCAATGCGCTGCTCCAGCTCTGCCTTCTTGGCGGCGTCGCCGCTGCCCAGGGCCTTGAGCTGCTTGCGGCAGCGGGCAATCTCATCGGTGTAGCTGCGGGTGCCTGCACAAATGCGCTGACCCTTGAAGTAGATGCTGCCCGAGGTGATGTCGTAAATCTTAATGATGGAACGGCCTGTGGTGGTCTTTCCGCAGCCGGACTCGCCCACCAGGCCAAAGACCTCACCCTTGTGAATCTCAAAGCTGACGTCGTCCACGGCCTTCAGCTCGGAGTCTCCCATCTTGAAGTACTGGCAGAGGTGCTCCACCTTGAGCAAAACCTCTTGGTTGTCATGGTTGCTCATGCGTTCTCTCCTTCCGCCTTTCTCATCCGTGCGATACGGTCCGTAATGATTTTGGGAGGCTCCACCTTGGGGGCGTCGGGATGGAGCAGCCAGGTGGCGGCCCAGTGGGTGGGAGACACCTCGAACTCAGGGGGCTGCTGCTCAAAATCAATCTTCATGGCGTACTTGTTGCGGTCGGCGAAGGCGTCGCCCACGGGGGGATAGACCATGTTGGGGGGCGTGCCGGGGATGGCGTCCAGCTTCTCCTTGGTATCCAGGTCGGGCATGGAGGCCAGCAGCGCCCAGGTGTAGGGGTGGCGGGGATCGTAGAAAATATCCTCCACCGTACCGTACTCCACCACCTTACCGGCGTACATCACGGCGATGTCGTCGGCCATGTTGGCCACCACGCCCAGGTCGTGGGTGATAAAGATCACCGACAGGTTGCGCTCCTCCTTCAAGCGGTTGATCAGCTCGAGAATCTGCGCCTGAATGGTCACGTCCAACGCAGTGGTGGGCTCGTCACAGATGAGAATATCGGGGTCGGCGGCCAGAGCAATGGCGATGACGATGCGCTGGCGCATACCGCCGGAGAACTCGAAGGGATACTGATTGTAGCGGATGCGGGGCTCGGGGATGCCCACCTCCTCCATCAGCTTAATGGCCCGCTCCCTGGCCATGGTCTTGGTGACCACGTTGACCACCTGGGAGGCCTTCAGCTTGAAGTAGTCAATCAGCTCCACCGTGCGCGCTGCAAAGTCCACCTCACCGGCGGCGGCGATATACGCCTGATAGCGCTCTATGAGGTTATCCACCACACGGACGATGTCCCCCTTCATCTCATCCAGGTCATACACAGTCTTGGGCACAACCTTCCAGTCCACCGTCTTGCCCTTGGCAATGAGGGCCTCCCGCTTGGCGCTCTGCTTGGCGTAGCGCTCCTCCTCCTGGGGATTGCGCACCTTGGCCATGAAGTAGCGGTCAATGGTGTTCTCCAGGGCCATGCCAAAGGTATAGGCCGCAGAATCCTTCACAATCTCCAGTTTGTCAATGGAGTCCTGCACCAGGGCGTTGGCGGCCTTGGCACGGCTGTGGGCGCTGCCCTTCTCCAGCTCCCCGGTGGTGTAGAAGACCTTGAGCTCCTCCAACTGGGGGAGCACCGCCTGCTTCTTCTCCAGGGCAGTTTGGAAGGAGTGGCGCAGTCCCTGCTCCACCATGGAGCGGAACTCAAGCATGAAGTTGCTGTCCAGGCACTTGAGAGCCTCTTCATTGAGCTGCTCCACAGGCTTGGCCGTCAAATTCTCGTTGGGGTTTTTCAGCTTGTAGTAGCCGATGCGGAAGAAGTTGGGGCGGGTCTGCTCCATCATCTGCTTCAGCTCCGCCTCCACCTGCTCCAGCGCAGTGCGAATCTCCTGGGGCAGCTGAAAGACGGTCTCCTCCCCCTTCTTCTTGGCAGGCTCACGGTAGCCCACACGCAGCTGGTCCAGCTGGGCGGCCATGTGGGCAATCTTCTCATCATACCCCTTGGTGAGGAAGGGATCCTTCAGCCGCTTGAGCTTGTCGGACACCTCACGCAGCTCCGCCTTGACGTCCACCCGCTTCTTACCGGCGGCAAAGAGGAAGTCCTCCGTGTGGGAGATGATGCTCTCGGCCACATCTGCGGCCTGGTTGTAGCTGTTTTCCAGCTTGATGCCCTCGATGCAGAAGGTGTCGAAGGTTTTCACCATCTCCTCCACCTTGGCGGCGCTGTCCTGCCCCTGGGCGGCAATCATGGCCTGCTTGAGCAGGGCGAGGGTGTTGTTGAAGTCCTTGCGGGCGGCCTTGCGGTTGCCCTTGTTCTTGAGCAGCATGGCCTCGGTAATCTGACGGCCAATCTTCACAATGGGGTTGAGGGAGGACAGGGGGTCCTGGAAAATCATAGAGATTTTATCCCCACGCACCTTGCACATCTCCTCCTCGGAGATTTTCAGCAGGTCCTTGCCATCGTAGAGAATTTCGCCGCCCTCCACAATGGAGTTTCCGGCCAGAATACCCAGAATGGCCTTGGAGGTCACAGACTTACCGGAGCCGGACTCGCCCACAACAGCCAGGGTCTTGCCCCGCTCCAGGTCAAAGGAGATGTCACGCACGGCTTTCACCGTACCGCTGGAGGTGCGGAAGGACACCTTCAGATGTTTCACTTGCAGGATCGAAGCCATAAACTCACTCCTCTACGCCACGCAGCGACGGATTGAAGGCGTCGCGCAGGCCATTACCAAACAGATTGAAGCAAATCATCAGCAGGGACAGGACGATTGCAGGGAAGAGCAGCAGGTGGGGATAGTTGGTCCACACGGCACTGGCGTCGGAGAGCAGGTTGCCCAGGGAGGTGACCTCGGCGGTACCCAGCTTGACGATGCCCAGATAGCTGAGCATACTCTCGCTGCCGATGGTGCCGGGAATGATGAGCACGCTGGAGGTAATCAGAGTACCCAGGGAGTTGGGGAAGATGTGCTTCCAGATAATCCGTCTGTCCCGTGCGCCCAGGGTGCGGGCCGCCAGCACGTACTCCTGTCCCTTGAAGCGGTAGAACTGGGTACGGGTGCGGGAGGCAATGCCAATCCATCCCGTCAGTACGAATGCAAAAAGCAGACTGGGAATGGCGCCCACCTTGCCCGCCAGGTGAATCTGGAACAGGGTGGCCACCACCACGAAGGGCACGTTGGCCAAAATGTCCGCCACACGCTCCATGGCGATGTCCACGGTGCCGCCGTAGTAACCCTCGATGGCGCCGTAGATAGCGCCGATGAGCAGGTTGATGATGGACACGCACACGGAGAGCATCAGGGACAGGCGGATACCGCCGGCCAGGCGCAGGGCCAGGTCATAGCCCTGGCTGTCGGTGCCCAGCAGATACTGGGGGGTAAAGCCGTTGCGGTACTGATAGTAGTTGTAGTAGAGCACACGCACCTTGTACTGGGCGGTGTCGTGGTTGCCGCCGCCGGTGTACTCAAAGTAGACGGGGTTGCCGTCGGCGTCCCGCTTGTAGTTGTCCTCCAGGGTCAGCGCGCCGTCCTCAAAGTCCAGCTTGAGGGTGTCGTCCTGGCCGCCGGTGGTGATGACGGGGGTGCCCCGGCGGTCTGCCTTGTACCAGTTGTTGGCGTCCGTGGCGTCCATGTTGTACTCATTGTCCTCCACCAGGGGGTAGAGCACCTGAAGTCCGGTCTCCTCCTGCCAGGCCAGAATGTCCTGGTACTCGCTCTGGGGAATGGAGCGGTAGAGGAAGCCCACCTCCAGGTAGGTCTCAATGCGCCCGGGGTAGACCACCTTGGGCTTGGCGCCCTTGATTTCCGAGACCTCCTTCCCCTCGCCGATGTGGAGCATGGGCTGATAGGGGCTCTCCAGGCCCTGGCTCAGGGTGACCAGGCCGGTGCCCTCACGGTCCTCTGCGCCCATGCCAATGGCAATGGCCTTCATCAGGCCACGGTCGGAGAAGTCCCGGTTGATGCCGCCGTCGGCAATGCCGATGTTGCTGAGAACGCTGTTGCGGGGGGGCTTCTTGGCGTAGAACACATCCATGAAGGTGCTGTCATAGTTTTGGATGGCCAGAGGGGTCACCAGCGAAAAGAGCACGATGCACAGGATGATGATGGCGGCCACAATGGAGCTTTTGTTCTTGCGGAACCGCAGCCATGCGTCCTTCAGGTAGCCGATGGGCTTGTCCTCGAACTTCTTGTCGGAAATACGCTCCCCATGGTTGACCAGCTCGAACTTTTCCTTGGGGATATGATTATAATTCGTCGTCTTATTCATCATTTCTTCTGCCCCATTCTGATACGAGGATCGATAAATCCATAGCTGATGTCTACCACGATACCAGCCAGCAGGCCGATAAAGGTATAGAAGATGGTGTCCATCATGAACACGTCGTAGTCCAGCAGGTTGATGGACTTAATGTAAAGCTGTCCCACGCCGGGGATGGCGAAAATCTGCTCAATAATCATGGAACCGGCCAAAATACCGATGAAGGTGGAGATGATCATGGGCAGAATGGGCACCATGGCATTCTTGAGGGCATGGCGGGTGGTCGCCTGGCCGCGGGTGAGGCCCTTGGTGCGGGCCAGCAGCATATAGTCGGAGGTAAGCGTCTCTGTCAGCTCAGCACGGGTGTAGCGGCACAGGCCGGCCACCTGGCTGAAGCACAGGGCGATAATAGGCGGAATCATACTGTAGAACATCTTCCAGCTAAACCAGGAGCCGCCCGCATCGGCCAGAGAGGACACGGTGAGGGGGAGGACACCCAGCTTGAAGTAGAAGATGTACTGCACCAAAAAGCCGTACACATAGGACGGCACCGATACAAACACCATAACGGAGGTGCTGATTAAGTGGTCCTGCCACTGGTTCTTCTTCACAGCGGCCAGGATGCCCAGGGCAATGCCCAGGGGAACGGAGAGCAGGAAGGAGTAGAAGTTGACCAGCACGGTGGGGAGCAGACGGTCGGTGAGCACGTCCCAAGCGGGCTGGCGGAAGGCAATGTACCAGGAGGTACCAAAGTCCCATTTGGTAAAGATGTTTTTCAGGTAAATCAGGTACTGCATGAGCAGCGGCTCATTGTAGCCCAGGGCTTCCCAGCGGGCTTCCAGCACTGCTTGTAGATTCTTGTCCGTGGGCAGCTCCCGGGGGAGGATACGGACCAGCATAAAGCACATCGTCATAATGACGAATAGTGTGAGAATCATCAAAAGGATTCTCTTAATCACATACTTGGTCATAGACTTGTCTCCTTTTTCGGCTTCCTTCACACAAGGTCGGAACAAGGTTGGAGCCGAATGTGATCAAGACCCGGTCATGGACCGAATACCGCACAGGGCAGGGGGTTCCCCCCCTGCCCGGCGGTTGACAGACTCGGTTCGGCTCTATGAATTTACCTTTGCATTATTCGTAGTCCACAGTGCCGCCCTGCTCGGCGACAAACTCGGCCCACTCAGCGTCGGTGTAGTTGTACTTCATCAGACGCAGACCGCCGAAGCCATACATGATGTTGTAGTCCTCGGTGTAGTAGCTCACCTTGAAGGCCAGCATCTCACAGGCGGTGGTACCGGCCAGGGGGATGCGGTAGTACTTCTCCAGGAAGTGCTGCTCCAGCTGAGCGGTAATCTCCAGCTTGAGCTCGTTGGAGGCCTGGCTGAAGCGGCCGTTGCCGATCAGGGCATTGGACCAGTCCTTCCAGGTCATGGTCACATCCTCGCCGTCCACGGTGAGGGTGAGGGTCTCAGTAGCGGGGTCCCAGCAGGCAGCCTCGTTGATGGAGTACTGATCGCTGTCGCAGTAGACCTGCAGGTTGCGGAAGGGATAGAAAGCAGCGCCGCCCCATGCGCCAAAGCCGATGGCGTACTCGCCGGAGGGCACGGCGGAATAGCGGTCCTCGATGTTGCCCACAGCCTCCAGGGTGACGGCGCCGAAGCCGGAGCCCTCCACAGCGGCGTTGAGGAACTTCTCCATCAGGGCCAGCTGGTTGTTGTCAGCGGAGGTCAGAGCGCCAGCAGCCCAGCCGATGCGGATGTTGATGGGCTGGCCCTCGGTGTACAGGCCGGCCTCCACCAGCTCCTTGCAGGCGGTGGCCATCAGGGCCTTGGCCTCGGTGAGGTTGTAGCCGGTGATGGAGTTGTAGGCGTCCTTCAGCGTGGCATAGGGGGTGCCGTCGCCGTATTCCACGCCGTACAGGTTGCAGATGGCCTGCATGGC
>CALXDR010000043.1 GCA_944387115.1 uncultured Oscillospiraceae bacterium | reverse complement strand
TCGTCCAGGTCCTCCCGCTCGATGACCAGCACGCCCTTCTGGTCAAAGGACCAGGACACGCAGCCGGTGGCCCCCAGGTTGCCGCCGAACTTGTCGAAGTAGTGGCGCACCTCGGAGGCGGTGCGGTTGCGGTTGTCGGTGAGGGCCTCCACAATGACTGCCACGCCGGAGGGGCCGTATCCCTCATAGGTGATGGCCTCGTAGTTGTCGGAGTTGCCCGCACCCAGCGCCTTTTCAATGGTGCGCTTGATGTTGTCATTGGGCATATTGGCCGCCCGGGCCTTGGCGATGACCGTGGCCAGGCGGGCGTTGTTGTTGGGGTCGCCACTGCCGCCGGTCTTTACCGCCACGATGATTTCCCGGGCAATCTTGGTAAAGGTCTGGGAGCGCTTGGCGTCCGCTGCGCCCTTGGTCTTTTGGATGTTATGCCATTTGGAATGTCCTGACATATAGAAATCGTCCCTTCATTGTGCATTGGGCCGCCCGCCCCGCCTTCCATGGGACGGCGGCACAGGGGGCAGAAAATTCCTTTGTAGTATAGCACAATTCCCCCGCTATTTCAAGGGGTGCCCGGGGATTGCCCCCGCCACACCGCCCGCAGCTGCTCCCGGGACACCTGCCCCCGCTCCCACAGCAGGGCCAGCAGGGCAGCCCCCTCCCGGGCGGGGAGGGTGAGGCCCTGGGCGCACAGCTCCAGCCCCCCGGGGCGGGGATTGTCCTCATAGACGGGAATCACCCACCCCTTTGCGTCGGGGGCAGGGGCAAAGGCGGCGGTCACATCCACCGGAGCGCCGGGAGGGAGCACGGGAATGCCCCACTGCCGGTGGAGGGCGCGGGCGTAATCCTCCCCCACTCCGGGGACCTCAATGCGCACCGCCCGCACCAGGGGGCACAGCCGCTCCACCGTCCCCCGCAGCTGGGCAGACAGATGCCGCCCCCGCACCGCCACCTGCCCCGCCTGGGGCTGTCCCCGCGCCTGGCGCAGCGCCTCCAGCACCAGCACATCCGCCGCCGCCTGAAACAGGGGGCTGGGGTCTACAGGGCGCAGGCGCTCCAAATCTCCCCGATGGGGAAACTGCCAGGGGAGCACCAGCCGCCGCACCCCCACCCCCTCCAGTCGCCGCTCCAGACGGCGCAGCGCCCTGCGGGGATTGCCCATCCCCGCAGGCTGATAGAGGGTGCCCGCCCACAGGCGCACCCCGCCCCATTCCTCCTGCCACAGCCTGCTGCGCCCACGGCCGGCCACCTGCACAATGCGCCCAACCACGCCCGTCCCCTCCCCCATCCCATAACCGGGTACTCCACTGCCAGTGTATGCACCCTGCCGCCAGTCCAGTCCAGACGGGGACGCCGCCCTGCTTTTAGCTGCCCCAGCGGCGCAGACGGGCCAGATACCCCTCCAAAATCAGGGTGGCGGCCACGGCGTCCACCGTCTTTTTGTGCTGCTTCATCCGCTTGCCGCTGGAGTGCAGAATCTGGTGGGCCTCAATGGTGGTGCGCCGCTCGTCCCAAAGCTCTACCTTCAGCCCCGTGGCCTGCTCCAGCCGGGCGGCAAAGTCCCGGTACAGCTCCGCCCGGGGCCCCTCTGTGCCGTCCATGTTGCGGGGAAAGCCCATCACAAGCTGCTCCACCCCGTGCTCTGCCGCCAGCTGCGCCAGCTGCGCCAGCACCTGCTCCTCCCGCCGGCTGTGAATCACCGTGGTGAAGCCCGCCAGCAGTCCCGTGGCGTCTGAAATGGCCACCCCGGTGCGGGCGTCGCCGTAGTCTACTGCCATAATGCGCATCGGTTTTCCTCCTTGCCTTCCGCAATTGATACCCCTCAAGTATAAGCCAGATTTCTATGAATTTTAAGGCTTGACAACCACCCCAGCGGCGTGGTATCATGGAGACACCTGTGAGCAGGGCTTTCTTTTTGCGGGCATTTTTACGGGTTGCCTGCAAAAACCCTCTTCCCCGGCGGGGTCACAGGGAGGCAAAATAGCCGGTCTCCCGTAGTGAATCTGGGTCGTATTGTACCCTTTTCAGCGCTGGAATCGGCTTCGGTCGTTCCGGCGTTTTTTGCGTCGGAGGCCCAAAACAAAAGGAGGTGCCGAGAATGGCGAAAGCCGGTAACCGTGTGAAGATTACCCTGCGTTGTTCCGAGTGCAAGCAGCGCAACTACAACACCAACAAGAACAAGCGCAACACCACCGAGCGTCTGGAGCTCAACAAGTACTGCCCCTTCTGCAGAAAGCACACTCTGCATACCGAAACCAAGTAATGAGCCTCTGCTCAAAGAAAGAAGGGTACCCAAATGTCTGAACTCGAACAGCGAGACAACGCCCTGGACCGGGAGTCCGTAAACTCCAAAAAGGCACAGGAGAAGGCGAAGTCCCCCGCCAAGAAGAAGGAGGACAAGCCCAAGCTGAGCGCCCGCATCTCCCGTTGGGTCAAGGACCTGAAGGGCGAGCTGAAGAAGGTCACCTGGCCCACCCTCAAGGACACCATGAAGCATGTGGGCACCGTCATCGCCTGCGTGGTGCTGGTGGGTGTGTTCATCTGGGTGTTTGACTTTGTGGCTCGACAGGTGGTTTCCGCTCTGCTCAACCTCTTCGGTTAACAGGCTGAGGTCAACGCTATGGCTGAAGAACTGAAGTGGTATGTAGCCCATACGTATTCGGGCTATGAAAACACGGTGGCCGCCTCCATTCAGCGGGCCGTGGAAAACCGTGATATGCACGATTTGATTGCCGAAGTGACCATCCCCATGGAGACCGTCACCGAAATCACCGACAAGGGCCCCAAGACCGTGGAGCGCAAGGTGTTCCCCGGCTACGTCCTGGTGAAGATGGTGATGACCGACGAGGCATGGCTGCTGGTGCGCAATATCCGTGGCGTCACCGGGTTTGTGGGCTCTGGCAACAAGCCCATCCCTCTCACCGAGGAAGAGATTGCCGCCATGGGCGTGGAAAAGCGTGAGATCATTGTCTCCTACCAGGTGGGGGACAGCGTGAAAATCACCGACGGCGCCCTGGAGAACTTCATCGGTACAGTAGAGGAAGTGGACACCGAGCGCGGCAAGGTCCGTGTTGTGGTATCCATGTTCGGCCGGGAAACTCCCGTGGAGCTGGAGCTGGACCAGGTCGAACCATTCAACAGCTGATAGGGTTTCCTATCCCCCGTGGGAGGAGCGTTTCCCGCTCCGTCACCACCACATTTTGACTAGGAGGTGCTGTTTCAAATGGCACAGAAAGTTACTGGATACGTTAAACTGCAAATTCCTGCCGGTCAGGCAACTCCCGCCCCCCCTGTCGGCCCTGCTCTGGGTCAGCACGGCGTGAACATTGCCGCCTTCACCAAGGAGTTCAACGAGCGCACCAAGAAGGACATGGGCCTGATTATCCCCGTGGTCATCACCGTGTACGCCGACCGCTCCTTCACCTTCATCACCAAGACTCCCCCTGCTCCCGTGCTCATCAAGAAGGCCTGCAACATCGAGTCTGGCTCCGGTGTGCCCAACAAGACCAAGGTGGCCACCCTGTCCAAGGCTGATCTGCAGAAGATCGCCGAGACCAAGATGCCCGACCTGAACGCCGCCTCTCTGGAGGCCGCCATGAGCATGATCGCCGGCACTGCCCGTTCCATGGGCGTTCTGGTGGAAGAGTAAGGAAAGGAGGATTGCGCAATGGCTACCAAAGGTAAGAAGTATGTGGACAGCGCTAAGCTCATTGACCGCGCTGCGCAGTATGATGTGAATGAGGCCATGGAGCTGGTCATCAAGACCGCTACCGCCAAGTTTGATGAGACCGTTGAGCTGCACGTGAAGCTGGGCGTTGACTCCCGTCACGCCGACCAGCAGGTGCGTGGCGCCATCGTGCTCCCCCACGGCACCGGCAAGACCGCCCGTGTGCTGGTGTTCGCCAAGGGCGACAAGGCCGACGAGGCCCGTGCCGCTGGCGCTGACTTTGTGGGCGACATGGACATGGTGGAGAAGATCCAGAAGGAAAACTGGTTCGACTTCGACGTGGTGGTTGCCACCCCCGACATGATGGGCGTTGTGGGCCGTCTGGGTAAGGTTCTGGGCCCCAAGGGCCTGATGCCCTCCCCCAAGGCCGGCACCGTCACCATGGACGTGACCAAGGCCGTCAACGAGATCAAGGCCGGTAAGGTGGAGTACCGTCTGGACAAGACCAACATCATCCACTGCCCCATCGGCAAGGTCTCCTTCGGAGCTGAGAAGCTGGCTGAGAACCTCAACGCTCTGATGGGCGCCATCGTCAAGGCCAAGCCCGCCGCCGCCAAGGGCCAGTATGTGAAGAGCTGCGTGGCCGCCTCCACCATGGGCCCCGGCGTGAAGGTCAACGGCTCCAAGTTCGTGTAAGCACCCGCTCAAACAGGTGCCCGCACATTTTTGAGCTATGTGCCGCCTGCGTGGGAAATGGGGCCCATTCCCCCTCGGATTGCCGTCCCATTTCCCAGCAGCGGCTCCTGCGAAGATTGTACCCATGCAGGGCAGAATTTGCTTGACAAGCTCTGCCCTGGGTGGTATAATACCATTCGTGTTCATAGACAGTAGGGGGTCGGAGCTTCTCCAGACCATAAGCATCCTACCGAGAATGCAGCCTGATACGGAAGTAATTGCGCTGTTTTCGTCATGACACGAAAGCGGCGTTTTTTGTGGTTTTCACAAGATCCGCTGCATCTATCAAACCCGGAGGTGAAAACAAATGCCTAATGCGAAGATTCTCAACGAGAAGCAGGCCATCGTCGCCGCTCTGACCGAGACTCTCAAGACCGCAAGCTCTGGTGTTCTCGTGGACTACAAGGGAATCACCGTGGCTGAGGACACTGCTCTGCGTCAGGAGCTGCGCGAGAACGGGGTGGAATACTCCGTTGTCAAGAACACTCTGGTGCGCTTTGCAACCAAGAATGTTGGCATGGAGGAGCTGGATGAGGTGCTCAACGGCACCACCTCCCTGGCTGTGTCCAAGGACGATCCCATCGCTCCCATGCGCATTATCAACAAGTACTCCAAGCAGATGGGCGACCGCTTCAACATCAAGGCCGGCTTTATGGACGGCAAGGTGCTGCCCCTGGAGGACGTGGCCGCTCTGGCCGAGCTGCCCTCCAAGGACGCTCTGCTGGGTCAGGTGCTCGGCATGATGCTGGCTCCTATCACCAGCCTGGCCATCGTCATCAAGGCCATCGCCGAGAAGGACGGCGCCCCCGCCGAGGAGGCTTCCGCCGAGTAATTCGGCCCCTGCGCCCCAGTGCGCACAAACAAATTTTAACATAATGATACTAGGAGGTATTTCATCATGGCTACCGAGAAAATCACCAACCTGATTGAGGAAGTCAAGTCCCTGACCGTTCTGGAGCTGAACGAGCTGGTTAAGGCTCTGGAGGAGGAGTTCGGCGTTTCCGCTGCCGCTATGGCCGCTCCCGCTGCCGGCGCTGCTGCTCCCGCTGCTGAGGAGAAGACCGAGTTCGACGTGGTGCTCACCGACGTGGGCGGCGAGAAGATCAAGGTCATCAAGATCGTCCGCGAGATCACCGGCCTGGGCCTGGCTGAGGCCAAGGCTATGGTCGAGGCTGCTCCCAAGGCTCTGAAGGAGGGCATCTCCAAGGAGGACGCCGAGGCTCTGAAGGCCAAGCTGGAAGAGGTCGGCGCCAAGGTGGAGCTGAAGTAATTCACCCCTCCCCTTTTCAAAAGACCATAGACAACGCCCCGCTGCAAAGCAGCGGGGCGTTGTTGCGTCTTGTGGGCATTGTGTGGCATACGCCTGTTACCCCTGATGGGCTGTCCCGTGCCTGGGGGCGCTCCAGTCCCAGGCACGCCTGTACCCATGTCCGCCTGGGTATGCCTGTGTCCGCCTGGGTGCCCCTGTGCCTGCCTGGGGGTGCCTATGCACGCCTGGGTGCCCCTGGCCTTCCTGGGTGCCCCCGTGTCCGCCTGGGGGTGCCTGTGCCCCCTCCTGGGTGCCCATGCCCGCCTGGGTATATCCGTACCTGCCTGGGTGCCTGTGTCCGCCTGGGTACGCCCGTGCCCCCTCCTGGGTACCTATGCTTGCCTGGGTGCCTGTGCCCGCCTGGGTGCCTGTGTCCGCCTGGGTACGCCCGTGCCCCCGCCTGGGTGCCTGTGCCCCCCTGGGTGTGTCCACTAGGCGGCCTTCCGTCTGCATGGAAACGCCCCCGAACGAGGCCGCTTACAGGCACACGCTCGGGGGCGCAGCTGGGCCGCCTGGGGCCCGGCTTATGTGAATTGATACTCGTCCCGATACTTCTCACAGAACAGGGCAAAGACCTGGTCCAGCTCCTCCTGACTGTCCACGGTGATGAGGTTCTCGCACTCCTCACCGGGAATGCGCTCCACCTGGAGGATGACAACCTCCCCCTCCTCGCTGCTCTCCAGCTCCGCCCCCTCCACAGGGAGCAGCACCGCATACTCCTTGCTCTGGTGCTCCACGGTGCCCAGCAGTGCAAAGCCGCTGTCGTTGCCGTTCTCGTCGGTGAGATAGATCAAATCCTCGTTGTGTTCCATGGTGTTGACTCCTTTTTTCTTGGAATTGCGCCTGTCCCCCGGCAGGCCAGCGCTCCAGGGGCGGCGGGCTGGGGGTGCGCCCCCGGTTTTGCCCCCCTAGGGCCGTCCAGACGGGGCGTTACAGGGTGAAGGGGCTGCCTCCCTGGTTATCCCAGCCCCCCTGGGTGAAGCTGCCGTGGAGGTATCCATCCCCCATCTGCGCCAGATAGTAGGCGGCAAAGCTGCCCTCCACATAGGGCAGCAGGTAGATGTGCAGCGCCGCCAGAATCAGCTGGCCCACCACAGCCAGCAGGCCCATGGTGATCAGCCCCAGCGCTCCGAACACCGCCGCAATCACACCCTGGAGGAGATACCAGCCCACAAAGGACAGGCTGAGCACCATCATGTCCGCCATATTGCCCTCGAAGATGACTTTGGCCTGGTTCACCGCCTCCTTGGGGGCGCAGGCGGGGTCATTGGCCAGGACGAAGTTCACCAGGCGGTAGCGGGTGTTCAGCCACAGGAGGAACAGCGCCCCAACCACCGTCACAGCGAGCACCACCAGGCCGCCCAGCAGCTGCCCCACAATGCCCAGCAGACCGGCCAGGAAGGCCACCGGCATCATGACAACGAAATAGACCACGCCGCCGGCCAGGCTCCATCCCAGGGTGTACGCCAGCACCCACAGATTGGCCAGCAGCACCCGCTTGGCCTGGTAGAAGCCCACGAACAGGGTCTTGAAGGGGGGATTTTCCCCCCGCACCATGCCCAGGACATAGGCAGACAGACCAAACCCCATCAGGTTGTTCCACACGAAGCTGGCCGCCGCCATCACCAGGCTGGACACAAACATCACCCCGCCCAGGTTGGGCATCAGCCCCAGCAGCTGCTGGAACACCGCATCGGGATCCCCCTTACCGCTCAAAACGCCCATGGCCAACGCATCTGCCAGCTGTGAGCCGGGGAATGCCACCCCCAAAATCCGCTCAATGAGCCAAGCGCCCACCCCGGACACCAGCACAAAGAGCAGCGCCACCTGCCAGGCAGGAGGGTTTGCGGCCTTCATGGCCACCTTCACGCCCTCTTTCATCTGACTGCGATTGTATTGCATCTTCTACTTCCTCCCTATCCCGGAAAAAGGCGCACCAAAAGGCGCACCCCTCCCCATGATTCGATTCATTTTACCACAGCACTGGAAAAAGCGCAAGGACTTTCCCCGCCCCAAAGCCAGCGGGGCAGCCAGCAGGGGGACACTGCCCGCCCATTGGGGAATACCCTCCCACATCCCTGCAAATACTAGGGGCAAAAGGAGGGATAGACCATGAAAGCTCCACCCAATCCGTCCCGTGTGTGCAGCGCCCTGGCCGGGGCCTGCGCGGGGCTGGTCAACGGTCTGTTGGGGGGCGGCGGGGGCACGGTGCTGGTGCCCATGCTGACGGGCAAATGCCACCTGCCTGCCCGCCAGGCCCTTGCCACCTCGGTGGCGGTGATTGCCCCGCTGTGCGCCCTGTCTGCGGCGGTGTATGCCATGCAGGGGCAGCTGCTGGTGGGGGCGGCGCTGCCCTATCTGGCAGGCGGCCTGGTGGGCGGCTGGCTGGGGGGACGGCTGTTTCACAAGCTCTCCCCGGTGTGGCTGCGCCGTGCCTTTGGTCTGCTGCTGGTATACGGCGGCATACGGGCGCTGCTATGAGGGAATGGCTCCTCTCCCTGGTCATCGGGACGGCCACAGGGGTGCTCTCCGCCTGGGGCATTGGGGGCGGCTCCCTGCTGCTGGTGTACCTCACCACCTGGGCGGGCTTCACCCAGACCCAGGGACAGGGGATCAACCTGCTCTACTTTCTCCCTGCGGCGGCCATGGCCCTGCCCACCCACTACAGACAGGGCAACCTCCACACCCCCACCCTCCTCCCCGCCATTCTGGCGGGACTGGTGACCACTGCCCTGGGGGCATGGCTGGCAAACGCCCTCCCCCTGTCCGCCCTCCGGCGGGGCTATGCCCTGTTCCTGCTGGTCGTGGGCGGACGGGAGCTGTTCGCCCCCCGCCCCTCCCCCCAGGAGGAGGGGTGACGCCCCGGCGATTTGCCTGGGGCGCTCAGGGCTGCTTGAGGCAGTCAATGGCCGCCTGAAGCTGGTTGTCCTCCCCCTCCGCCAGCTCCAGCTCCACATCGGGGACAATCCCCTCTCCGATGAGGGAGTGTCCCTCCCCGGTGGTGTAGGTGGCGGTGGACAGCCCCATCCCGCCTCCATTGAGCAGGGGGAAGGTAATCTGGGAATATCCCTTGCCGGAGGTGCGGGTGCCCACCACCGGCGTACCCTGGAACTCCCGCAGCTCCGCCGCCAGCAGCTCGGCGGCGGAATAGGTGTTCTCATTGACCAGGGTGACCATGGGCAGCTGGATGCACTGGGCGTCCGAGCGGTACTCCTCCCCCCGCTCCCACCGGGGATTGTGCCGGAACACCACCCCTTCGGGGAGGAGATAGTCGAGAATGGCGGTCAGCTCAGACACATAGCCCCCCGGGTCGTTGCGCAGGTCGATGATCAGCCCCGTGGCCCCCTGCTCCACCAGAGCGTCCACCTGCTCACGGAAGCTGTCCGCCGCCCCGGCGTAGAAGTTGCTCAGCAGCACATAGCCCACGCCGTCCTCCAGCAGCTTGCCCTGGGCGGGCTGGGTGACCAGGGTGGCCCGGGTACACACCGCATCCCGCTGGGTACCATCCTCCCCCAGCAGGGTGAGGGTCACCTGGGTGCCCTCCTCCCCTGCAATGCGGTCGGCCCCGTCGTACCGGGCCTCTCCGGCGATGGACACGCCGTCCACCGCCACCACCACATCGCCGGGGCGCACCCCCGCCTGGTGGGCGGGGCCATCCTGGGCCACCTCCACCACCAGCAGCCCCTCCTCCCGCTCATAGGTGACGGTGATACCCACCCCCACATAGTGGTTGGAGCGGTCGTTCATCACCTGGTCGTAGCGCTGGGCGTCCAGATAGTATGACCAGCGGTCCCCCAGACCCTCCACCATACCGTTCAGGGCCTGGTCTGCCACCTGCCCCAAGTCCACCTGGGGGTCTACAAACTGGGTGCGCACCAGCATCCACCCCTGGATGATGCTCAGCCCCTCCCGGCCCATGAGCAGGCAGAAGCCCCCCACGGTGACAGCCAGGGTGAGCACCACCGCCAGCACCACCTTCAACCAGCCGGGCACCAGCCCCTTCTTTCCCTGTGTTTGCTCCATGATACATCCCTTCCCTTCTGCGCATAAAACCTGCCGGCACAGGCCGCAAGACGCCTGTGGGCAGGTTTTTGGTCTATCCTCCGCTGAAGCTCAGCGTTGGGTGCTATGGTGAAACAGGGCTGCGTACGCCGGGCTGTCCGGGGCCTGGCCCCCCGGAGAACAGTGTGCCCTCCGGGAGGCTCTGTGCCCGCAGCAGGGCCGGCCCTGCGCCCCCGCGCTCCTCAGCCGCCCTGCACGGTGGTGCCCTGCCACTTGAAGGTCATGCCGGGGTAGAGCTGGAGGGCGTCTGCCCGGCTGCCGTTGATGCGCAGCTCAAAGTGGAGGTGGTTGCCCGTGGAGTCGCCGGTGGTGCCCACATAGCCCACCACCTGGCCCTTTTGCACCGTCTGCCCTGCCTGCACGGCGGGCATACTGCGCATATGGGCGTACAGGGTGGACTTGCCGCCCCCGTGGTTGATGATGCAGTAGTAGCCGTAGGATACATTGTACTTGGCCACCGTCACCACGCCGCCCTGAGCGGCCAGAATGCTGGTGCCGCCGGGGGCGGGGATGTCGTTGCCGCCGTGGCTCTCCGGCCGTCCGCTGATGGGGCTGATGCGGTAGCCAAACCGGGAGGAGAGGGAGTAATAGCCCGGCAGGGGCCACTGATAGGAGCCGGTGTTGTTCTGGTTGGCGATTTGGGCGGCGTACTTGGCCTCCGCCTCCTTCAGCTCGCTGGCCATGGCCGCCTCATCCGCCGCCAGCTGCTTGGCCTTGCTGGCCACCTCCGCCTGGCTGGAGGCCAGGGCGGTGTACAGGGACTGGGCCTGCTGCTTCTGGCTCTCCAGCTCGCTCTTCTGGGACTGGAGGGCGGTGTGGGCCGCCGCCTGACCGGCTCTGGTCTGCTCCAGCGCCTGCTGGGCCTGCGCCTGGCTCTCCCGGGTGGCCTCCAGCGCCTGCTTGGCCTGGCCAATCTCCTCCTGAGTGGCCTCCAGGCGCTTGACGATGCGGTTGCTATACTCCATAATATCCGTCACCAGCATGGCATAGTCCAGCAGCTCGGAAAAACTGGAGGCCTGAAAGAAGATGGACAGGTAGGACACCGGCCCCGTCTCCTCCATCCAGCGCACCTGGCTGTAAAACTCCTGGTACTGCGCCTGCTCTTCCTCCTCCAGCCGGGTGATCTCCGCCTGCTTGGCGGCAATCTCCCCGTCATACTGGTCAATGAGCTGCTGACTGGCGGCAATCTGGCTGTCATACTCGTCCAGCAGGCGCTGGCTGGCGGCAATCTCCTGCTCGGTGAGGGCAATTTTCCCCTGCACCAGGGCAATCTGGTCCTCCGCCTGGGTGACCTCCCGATTGATTTGGGACAGCTCCTGCTCCACTTCCTTCTTCTGCTGGGCGATTTGGGACAGCTCGTCCTTAATCTCCGCAATCTCGTCCTTGGTGACAGAGGCCCCCTCTGCCAGCACCGTGAGGGCGGGGAGCAGCGCCGTCAACAACATGGAGCAGGCCAGCAGCGCCACCACAATGCGCATCAGTCTCTTACTCATGGTCGTGCCTCCTTGTCAAACGTGCAGGAATTTCCGAATGGCAAAGCCGGAGCCAATGCCGCCGATGGCAGCGCCCACCGCCAGGAACACCCCCAGCACCTGCGTCCAGATGGTCCGGAAGGGCACCAGGGGGAACATCCCCAGGGCGGCGTTGGCAATGACGCCGTCATAAATGAACTGGTACAGCCCCCACTGCAATCCGAAGGCCACCAGGGCGCCCACCACCCCAAGCACAAAGCCCTCCACCACAAAGGGCCAGCGCACAAAGCCGTTGGTGGCGCCGCACATTTTCATAATGGCAATCTCCTCCCGCCGGGCGAAGGTGGTCAGGCGGATGGTGTTGGCGATGATGAACAGGGACACCCCCGCCAACATGAGCACCAGGGCGGTGGCCAGCACCGTGGCCACATTGCGCACGGTGACAAAGCCCTCCGCCACCTCTGAGGCGGCACGGATATTTGCCACCCCCTCCAGGGCACGCACCTGCTCCACGGTGGCCCCGAACTGGGACAGATCGGACACCCGGATGGACAGCCGGTCCCGGAACACCTCGTCGGGGATGTTCACATACAGCCCCTCCTCCTCGTGTCCGTCCAGGTAGGCCGCCTTGGCCTCCTCCCGGCTCTCAAATACCACCTGGGCCACATTGGGCACCTGCTCCACCTGGCGGGTGAGGGCGGCAACCTCCTCTTCCGTGAGGCTCTCGTCGATGTAGGCCAAAAACTCGTTCTCCGCCTCGGCCTGGCTGAGCATCTGCTCGGCGTTGATGGCCACCAGGCTGAAGGAGCCCATGATAATCAGACAGGCCACAATCATACACACCGCCGCAAAGGACATCAGCCCGTGGGTAAAGATGCTGCGCACCCCCTCCTGAATGAAGTAGCCTAAATTGAAGTGTTTTCTCATATCTGCCAGTATCCTCCCTGTGCGTCACTGACCATTTCCCCGTCCCGAATGGTGACCACCCGCTTGGAGAAGCGGTCCACCAGCTCCCGCTCATGGGTGACCACCAGCAGGGTGGTGCCCATAGCGTTGATGCGCTCCAGCAGGGTCATAATCTCCAGCGAGCGCTGGGGGTCCAGGTTGCCGGTGGGCTCGTCGGCGATGATCATCTGGGGATTGTTGATCAGGGCGCGGGCAATGGCCACACGCTGCTGCTCGCCGCCGCTCATTTCATTGGGATAGGCGTCCGCCTTATCGCTCAGCCCCACCAGATCCAGCACATAGGGGATGCGCCGGCGGCGGTCCCGCTTGGTGGAGCCGATGATGCGCATGACAAACTCCAGGTTTTCCTGCACCGTTTTCTTCTCAATCAGGCGGAAATCCTGGAAAATCACCCCCAGCGTGCGGCGCATATAGGGGATTTGCCAGCGGCGAATGTTATTGAGGTTGTAGCCGTTCACCGTCACCCGCCCCTTGGTGGAGCGCTCCTCTCCGGTGAGCAGCTTGATGATGGTGGACTTGCCCGAGCCGGAAGGGCCCACCAGGAACACAAACTCCCCGTCGTCTATGCGCAGGTTCACGCCCCTGAGGGCCTTGTTGCCGTTGTCGTATTCCTTGTACACATCCATCAGGCGTATCATAAGAAGGGGTCCCCCTTGTCAAAATCTGTCTCAGCTCAGCTGCACAGCCAAGCACTATACAGTCTGTTTTATTATATCGGCTCTCCTACCCGGTGTCAACACAATCCCCCGCAAAGCCTGAAACTTCCACAGAATTTTCTCCCCATTAGCTCTATATAGGGCGGGGATTGTGAGCGGAGGCAAGCCCTGTTCCCCCTGCACTCCCTCAAAATGTCCTTGGGCTTTTTTGAAGCCGTGACGGCTGGCCTGTCACGCCTCACAACCCGCCGCTGTCCCTCGGCTTCCTTGCGACTCAGGGCAAACCCGGTCGGGCTGCGCCCGCCCTGGGTTTTGCCCTTCGCTCCAGTCCATCCGAGGGGCGGCGGGGGTTCGGGCGCTTCGGCTCTTCCCTCCGATTCGGGACACAAACAGGCCGGCTATGCCGTCCTTGGTTTGCATCCCTCACTCCGGTCCATCCAGCC
>CALXDR010000042.1 GCA_944387115.1 uncultured Oscillospiraceae bacterium | reverse complement strand
TGCGCCATTGCCCCTGCCAGCTCGGTGCCCATCGGCTGGTACTACTGCCGCAAGGGGTATTGGAGAAAGCGCCTGACTACAGCCAAGGCATAGGTACGGCGCAGGATGCGGGCGGAGCAGGATGGGGCACACCCGGACGCCTGCTCCGCCCGTTGGCCAGCGGGAGAGGGAGGGAGGCAACGCCCGTCCCGCCCGCTTCTTGCAAAATGGCAAAATTAACGAATAAGTGATTGAGAAGATTCGTTAGACAATACATAACGGAGAAAACCATGAAAATTATGCGGAAAACTAGACGGAGCCGCCCCCGCATAGTATACTGGATTGCAGTGAAACCGGCATGGGAAGCGGGGGCGGTATCCCGGCGTATGACACAAAGGGCCCGAGGGCCTTGTGGGGGTGCTGTGCGCTTGCCATATCGCTTCGCCCTGTCCAAGGGCCGGATTTGTGACAGGGGATTGCCGCAAGTACAACAAGGAGGAAATTGTGTGATGCAACAGAATGCAAAGGGCCTGGGGATTCGCTGGGCCTATCTGGTGCTGGGTGTGGTGGCCATGCTCTTTGCGGGCATTATCTATGCCTGGTCCATTCTCAAAGCGCCTTTTCAGGCGGAGTTTGGGTGGAGTGCGCCTGATTTGGCCCTCAACTTCACCCTCACCATGTGCTTTTTCTGCACCGGCGGCTTTGTGGGCGGCCTGCTGAGCAAGCGCATTGGGGTCAAGCTCCCCCTCATTGCCGGTGGGCTGCTGGCGGGGCTGGGCCTGCTGCTGGCCTCCCGCCTGGAGGGGAGCAGTGTGGGGATGCTCTACCTCTCCTATGGTGTCATGGCAGGGCTGGGGATTGGTGTGGCCTATAACATCCTCATGACTGTGCTGGGGGCCTGGTTCCCCGATAAGAAGGGACTGTGCTCCGGGATTCTCCTCATGGGCTTTGGCGCCAGCGCCCTGGTGCTGGGCAACCTGGCAGGGGCCTTCATTGACAACCCCGCCATTGGCTGGCGCACCACCTTCCTCCTGCTGGGGGCGGGGCTGGCGGCAGTGATGGTGGTTGCGGGGCTGGTGCTGCGTATGCCCAACCCGGATACCCAGTTTCCCCAGCCCAAACAGGGCAAGGGGGGTGACAGCCAGCAGTCGGAACAGCGGGATTACACCACCGGGGAGATGCTCCGCCGCCCCAGCTTCTGGCTGGCCTTTGTGTGTCTGCTGCTGTTGGCGGCTGTGGGCAATTCGGTGATTAGCTTTGCCAAGGATTTGGCGCTGTCCGTGCAGGCCACCGCTGCCCTGGCCACCACGCTGGTGGGGGTGCTGTCGGTGTGCAATGGCCTGGGACGCATCATCACCGGGGCGCTGTTTGACGCCATTGGCCGCCGGGCTACCATGCTGTGTACCAACGTGCTCACCATTGTGGCTGCCGGGGTCACCCTGCTGTCGGTGTCCATCGGCTCCCTGCCCCTGTGCGTGGTGGGGCTGTGCCTCACGGGGCTGTCCTACGGCTCCTGCCCCACGGTGAGCGCCGCCTTCATCGGGGCGTTCTATGGGGCCAAATATTACCCCACCAACTTCGCCATTATGAACTTCAATTTGATGGGCGCCTCTCTGATGGCCACCGTCTCCAGCAACCTGCTGGCCTCCTCGGGCGGGTATACCCTGCCCTTTATGCTCCTGCTGGCGCTGTCCGTGGTGGCGCTGGTGCTCAACCTGCTCATTCGCAGACCGTAATGCAAACCCTCCCCCGTACCTGGCTGGGTGCGGGGGAGGGTTTATACCATTGCTGAAACCTGTGCACCATCTACAATTTTAGGGGTGTTTTTTTTTTTTTTTTTTTTTTTGTTTTTTATTTTTTGGTTTTTTTTTTTTTTTTTTTTTTTTGATGTTTATACAAAAAGGCTGGGAAAAGAGGCGAAAGCCCCAAACAACATTTCAAAATAGCCCCTGATGTGATATAATTCCTCTATTGAAATACGGGAAAATGGCTCAAATAACCGCTGGAGGAAGGGCGACGATTTAGGAGGAGGCTTATGGCGGCGCAGTTGACATTGGACAACCGTGCGGTGAATATCCTAAACCATATTCACGCAGGGGTATTGTACTGCAAAAATGACGAACATTCCACGATTCTATATGCAAACGACTACTTCTATCAGATGATTGGCTATGCCAAGGATGAGTTTGCCATTCTGTTCGGCAACCGCTTTGCAGATTTGGTGGTGGACGATGTGTCCCACATTCTGAGCACCATTGACCAGAAAATTGCCCAGGGCAAGGACCTGGACTTTGAATACCGGATGCGCAACAAGCAGGGGGATGTGTTCTGGGTCCATGATACAGCCAAGTACGAGCGGGAGTACAACTGCTGGTACGTCACCATCATGGACATCACAGAGATGAAGAGCCTGGAGTACGAGCGCAAGCGGCTGGAATTCTACCTGGACAATATGCCCAACAAGATTATGATTTGCGACCGGGACACCAACATCATCTACCAAAACCGCCATGCCCAGGAGTGTCCCTACCTGGACAGGACGGCAAAGTCCCTCCACCGCCTGGTGGGGGAGCACATTTTGGGGATGGAGATGGAGGAAATCATGGAGCGGGCCGCCCAGGGGGAGAGCGTGGACTACGAGGTGCGCTTTTCCGAGCGGGGGGCCTTTGTGGGGCATGACCGCAACAGCATGATTCCCATGCGCGATGCAGAGGGGGAAATCATCAACTATATGCAGGTCAGCCAGGACCTGATGGCCATGAGCGACGGCCTCACCCGCCTGCCCACCCGCACCATGTTTGAGGCGTACTACGACTCCATTGTACACAGCCAGCCGTCAAAGCCCCTCTATTTGGCCATTGTAGATGTGGACGACTTCAAGAAAATCAACGACAGCTGCGGGCACCAGGCGGGGGATGAGGTGCTGCGGGCCACCAGCCGCAGACTGACTGCCGCCCTGGGACCGGCGGACTATGTGTGCCGGTTTGGCGGGGATGAGTTCCTGGTGCTCTTTGTGGACCAGGAGCAGGAGACCGTGGAGGAGAAGTGCCGGTACATGATCAATCAGTCCCTGATACCTATGAAGACCCAGGGCGGGAAGGTTGCGGTGTCCTACAGCATTGGCATTGCCGCCGGAGAGCACGGAGAGAGCTACGAAGCCATTCTGGAGCAGGCTGACAAAGCGCTCTACCAGGTGAAGAACAGCGGCAAAGGCGGAGTGCGGCTCTACGAGGGGATATGCGAGGGCGTATAGGCTCCCTACCAGCGGGTCGTATCAATTGGAAGAGAGAAAAGCGGACAGCCCCCACACCCGTAAGGGTGTGGGGGCTGTATGTGCCCATGGGAAGGGGGGAGTGGGGGTTAGTCCTGCCGGGGGACAATGTGGTAGGCGTCTTTGTAGATGTGCCCTTCGGGCACCACGCCGCGCACACAGGAGGTGGGATAGACGCTGGCGTGGCGGCCCAGAACGGTGCCGGGGTTGAGCACGCTGTTGCAGCCCACCTCCACAAAGTCGCCCAGCATCGCTCCCACCTTTTTCCGCCCGGTGGGAAGGGCGGGGTCTGCCTTCACCACCACGGGGGTCTTGTCCGACTTCACATTGGAGGTGATGGAGCCTGCCCCCATGTGGCTCTTATAGCCCAGAATGGAGTCGCCCACATAGTTGTAGTGGGGGGTTTGCACCTGGTCGAAGAGAATGACATTCTTCAGTTCCACCGAGTTGCCCACCACGCAGCCTGCGCCCACCAGGGCGGAGCCGCGGATAAAGGCACAGTGGCGCACCTCACTTCCCGGCCCGATGATACAGGGGGCGCCCAGATAAGCGGTGGGGGCTACGGTGGCAGTGCGGTGTACCCACACCTGGGGGGAGACCTGATGGTACTCCTCCGGGGAGAGGGTTTCCCCCAGGGTGCAAATCATCTCAGAAATGCCCTCCAGAGCCTGCCAGGGATAGGAAAACTGGCGGAGGTAGTCTGCCGCCAGGGTGTGCTCCAGGTCAAACAGCTGCGCAATGGTACAGTCCATGGGTTGAGTCTCCTTAGTTCAAGTATTTTTTGAGATAGTATGCCTTTTGCGACGCCTTGGCATCACAGTAGTAGCGCCACAGCTGGTCCAGAATGGCGGTGTCCTCTCCCAGAGCCTCCAGCTGAGGGCGGTACTCCTCCAAAATGGCCTGTACCTGCCGGTCTGCCTCTACCTCCAGGTCAAAGCACTTGGACAGCCCCTCCAGACCCATGCTGTGCAGCAGGGCCGGGTCCTGCTGGCTGGGATGGAGGCTGTTCCAGTAGTCCACAACCTCCTGCTTCATGGAGCCCAGCTGGGCCATCAGGTCAATCTGATAGCCGTACAGGTCTGCCACGCAGGTGGTGAGCAGGTCTGCCGACTCCCCCTCGAAGTCCTCCAGAGAGAGGGGGGCGTCCGGGTCGTCCAGACCCAGGGACTCCTTGACTTCCTGGGGGTCGGCCTCCCCGTTGAGCAGGGCCTCATTTTGCTGGACGCTGGGGGGTGCCAGGGTGACATGGTGCTTTTCCAGGGCGGACTGGAGGTCCTGCCGGTGGGACTCCATGTCCCCTAAAATCTCCTGGGCGGTGTGGGTAAAGCTGCGGTAGAGGGCGGTGAGATTGTCCCACTGGGTGGCGCACAGCACTGCCGCTGCCAGCAGGAGCGCCGCCAGTGCGCACAGCAGGATGCGTTTGAACCACTTCATGGGGAAATCCTCCTTTTCTCAGACGTGCCCCAAGGGCGGCGGGATCAGGTGTGAGCCCTTGCGGGCGTGTCCATCACGCGGAGGTGGTGGTGGGCGTGTGCGCCTGCTCCTGCTGGGGCGTGTAGGTGGGCACAAGCTGGCGCATCAGGTCAATGAGCGCCTGCTCGGTATGGGGGGCGGACAGGGTGTTATCCAACATCACCAGGGCGTGCAAAATGGATTCCGGGGTGATGGAGCGCTGCTGCTCCACAAAAATCTTCTGGTTGCTGGTCTTGGACAGGGTTTCACTCTGCATCAGCAGCTCTTCGTAGAGCTTTTCCCCGGGGCGCAGACCAATCTCCCGAATTTCAATTTCGGTGTACGGCTCCCGCCCGCACAGGCGAATCATATTTTCTGCCAGGGTGAGGATTTTTACCGGCTCCCCCATGTCCAGCACGAAAATCTGCCCCTGTCCGGCCATGGCTCCCGCCTCCAGCACCAGCATGGCGGCCTCGGGGATGGTCATAAAGTAGCGAATCATCCGCCGGTCGGTGATGGTCACCGGGCCGCCCATCTGAATTTGCCGCTGGAACAGGGGCACCACAGAGCCGTTGGAGCCCAGCACATTGCCAAAGCGCACGGAGGAGAACTCCGTGGGGCTGTCCACCCGGCTTTGGAGAATCATCTCGCAAAAGCGCTTGGTGGCCCCCATGAGGTTGGTGGGATTCACCGCCTTGTCAGAGGAAATCATCACAAATTTCTGCACGCCGTACTTCTCCGCCGCCCGCACCACATGATAGGTGCCGAAGATGTTGTTCTTGATGGCCTCCTCAGGGCACAGCTCCATGAGGGGGACGTGCTTGTGGGCTGCGGCGTGAAACACCACCTGGGGGCGGTAGCGGTCGAATAGACGGTACATCTTATCTTTGTCCCGGATGGAGGCTATCTCCACCCGCAAATCCAGCTGCGCACCGTAGGTGCGGTGGAGCTCCTGCTGAATGTCGTAGGCGTTGTTCTCGTAGATGTCCAGTATCACCAGTGTCTTGGGGTGGTATTTGGCAATCTGCCTGCACAGCTCACTGCCGATGGAACCGCCGCCGCCGGTGACCAGGACCACCTTGCCCGCCAGCGAGTGGGAGACTGCCTTGGTGTCCAGGCGGATGGGGGTGCGGCCCAGCAAGTCCTCCACCTGCACATCCTGCACCGCAGAGAGGCTCACTTCGCCGTTGAGCAGCTGGTAAATGCCGGGGAGCACCCGCAGGCGGCAGCCGGTTAGGCTGCATATATTGAGGATGTTGGCCCGCTCATCCTGAGGGGCGGAGGGCATGGCCATGATAATCTGGTCGATGTCAAATTCCTCGGCGGCGGCCGGGATACACCCCCGCCCGCCCACAATGCGCACGCCATCCAGGTACTTTCCCGCCAGCATAGGATTGTCGTCAATGACGCAGCACAGCTGGCCCCGCACACGGCCGCTGGAGTGAATCTCCTTGGAGAGCAGCCGCCCGGCCTCCCCTGCGCCAATGAGCATAATGCGGGGCCCCTCCTGACGGGCGGGGTGGAAGGACTGGGAGAGCACGCCCCAGATGCGCAAAATCAGACGGGCGCCCACCAGGGCGCACACCTGGAAAATCAGCATGAGGAACCACACGCTGGCAGGCAGGTGGAGTGAGAACAGCGCACAGACACAGCAGGAGAAGGCGAAGTTGAGGAACACCGAGGCCACCATGCTCACCACATCTCGGATGTCCACCTTGTGCCAAATGTAGTGGTACATCCGCCGCAGCGGGAAGAGAATACCGGCGGTGGCCATTTGGAGCATACAGCAGCACACCCAGGAGTGGAAGTAAAAGCCGGGAATATCCGTCAGGGAAAAGTCGAAGCGCACCAGCAGAGCTAGAAACCCTGTGGCGGCCAGAAGGAACCAGTCCATCAGGATGATGAGCCAGACCTTCCAAGATGTAATCCACTTCCATTCTCCGTCCATGGGTGTGCCTCGCTTTCTCTCTCAGGGAATTGGGTCAGGGACTGGGGGGGACCGAACCTCCAGAGGGAGGGCGTTCCTGCTCGGCGCTGCGGTAGCCATAGCCGCCATACCGTCCGTAATAGCGGCCATATCCGTACCGGTTGTATCCGTAATAGGGCTTGCTCAGGTCCACGCCGTTGAGCACGAAGCCCAATACCTTGCCCCGACCGTACAGCAGCTGATCCACGGCCTGGAGCACCGCCGGGCGCTGGGATACCCCCACACGCACCACAAACAGCACCCCCTCCACCTTAGAGGCCAGCACAGCGGAGTCGGTGACCATGTTCACCGGCGGAGTGTCCAAAATCACGCAGTCGTACTGCTCCTGCACCTGGCAGAGCAGCTGCTCCATGCGGCTGGAGTCCAGCAGCTCGGAGGGGTTGGGGGGCACCGTCCCCGAGGTGAGCACATCCAGGCCGGAAATGCCGGAGGGCACAATGGCAGAGGGGAGCAAGGTCAAATCCATGAGGACATTGCTTAGCCCCAGCTCGTTTTGGAGCTGGAGCAGGGTGTGAATCTTGGGGCGGCGCAGGTCGCAGTCCATCAGCAGAACCTTCTGGTCGGCCTGGGCATAGGAGATGGCAAGGTTGGTGGCGGTGAAGCTCTTACCCTCTCCCTGGAGCGCCGAGGTGACGGAGATGACCATGGTGCGGTTCAAATCCCCGGCCAGGGAGAAGTTCACGTTGGTGCGCAGGCTCTTGTACGCCTCCTGCATGAAAAAATCCCGGGAGACGGACAGCAGGTTCTTACGCTCCTCCTTGCGGCGGTTCTGTTCTTGGAGCGTATGCTTGCTGCTCTGCTTTTTTCCACGGCGAAACAGACTCATCAACGGGCCTCCTTATGATTGGTGGAGCTGGATTGACAGGGGGACGGGTTGAGACGCTCACCCTGATAGCCGCGGCCCTTGGTGGGCTGGGAGAAGGAGGGGATTTGCCCCAACACGGGGATGCTGCCCAGAAACTCCAAATCCGCCTCGGTTTTGATGCGGGTGTCCATGGTGTGGCGCAGGGTGAGGAAGGCCAGCACCGCCACGCAGCCCAGCAGGGCGCCCAGCGCCGCATTGCGGCTGTAGTTGGGGCCGATGGGGGTGGTGGGGACGGTGGCGTAGTCGATGATTTTGCAGGAGCTGCCTTCCACAAACAGCTCAATCTCCCCCGGGGCGATGTTGGCCACCGCATTGGCGATGCGGGCGCACTCCTGGGGGTCGGTGTGGTTGATGTACACCTTGAAAATCTCCGTATCCCCCACCTGGCGGGCAGAGAGGATGGAGCGGAGCTGGTCGGGGGTGTAGTCCAGCTGGGCCGCCTCAATCACCTTTCCCAGCACCGTGTCGCTGCTGATGATATTGACATAGGTATTCACCAGCATTTTGGAGGTGGACAGGTCGGTGCCCGACACATAGTCCGACTGCTCGTTGTTGCGGGCATTGTTCACATACACGGACACGCCGGCCTGGTACACCGGCTCCACCTGGGTCTTGGTATAGAGCAGGGCCAGGCCGCCGGCAACCAATGCGCACAGCACAATGAGCCACCACTTACGCAGATAGACCAGCAGCAGCTCGATAAAGTCGATGCGCACAAGTCCGCCGCGCGCCTCGGGGGCAGGCTCCCTCATGGTCACTTCGCTCCTTTTACGAATAGAGTGGGGGTGGCTGTGCAGCGGGGAGAGGGATAAGCCGCAGGGCCGCCCAAGCTATGTGTATACCCCGACGCACAGGCACAATGATAAAAAATTATACGGGATTTCCCCGGCGATTGCAAGGGGGCGGAGAAAGAAATGGGAAGTTTTACTGAAACGGCGGAGCATTGGGGGGATTTGGGGAGGAAACTGCGCCTTGCGCCCCGCTGGGTTGTGTGGTATGCTGAAACAGATAGGCTAAAATTGAGGCCGGAAATTTCAGTGTGTCCCCTTGGGATAGGATACTGGGGAGGTAAGTGTATGGTAGGGGGAAAAAGACTGCTGGCTGGAATACTGTCCGCTGTGGCCGCTTCTGGAATCTTGATTGGGGGATATGCGCTGGCAGCCCGCAGTCCGCTGGGGGATATCAACGGCCACTGGGCGGAGGAGCATATGCGCCGCTGGGCGGAGTATGGGATTGTACAGGGCAACCGGTGGGGACGGTTCCAGCCGGATAAGGCCGTGACCAGAGGGGAGTTTGCCACCATCCTCACCCGTCTTCTGGGGCTGCACAGCGTGGGAGAGAACATCTATGCCGACCTGGAGGGGGACGAGTGGTACGCCCAGGCCATTCTCCTGTGCACCGGCGCAGGGATTATGGAGGGCGTGGCCAGAGATGGGGCGGTGTACTGTGATGCAAAGCAGCCCCTCACCCGCCAGGAGGCCATTGTCATGTTCGCCCGCACCATGGGTGTGACGGAGGACTCCGACGTGGATTTGAGCCAGTTTTCCGACCAGAACAGCGTGAGCGACTGGGCGGCGGGCTATGTGAGCGCAATGGTGGAGATGGATCTCATCCACGGCATGGGAGAGGATACCATCGCCGGGGATTTGGATATGAGCCGCGGCTCAGTGATGGCCATGCTGGACAAGAGCATCGAGCACTATGTCACCCAGCCGGGACAGGTGGAGGCGGCCGAGGACAACCGCTTTGTGGTGGTCAATCTGGCCGGCAGCCAGGAGGATGAGGCCACGCTGTCCATCACCGGGCGCAGCGCACAGGTGGTGGTTGCCACCGGCTCCCAAGATTTGAACATGGAGCTGAAGGGGATGCACACCGACGGCCTCAAGGTGAGCGGCAACGCCACCGTACATCTGGGGGAGGATGTGCAGACTCAGCAGCTTTGGGTAGACGAACAGGCTACCGTTTATCTCTACCAGCGGGCGGCGGCGGACAGCGTGTCTGTGTGGGACCAGGGCAGCGTGATTGTGAGCGGCCGGGTGGGCCGGATGCTGGTGGGTACCCGGAGAGGTGTGAGTGTCCAGGCGGGGGCCAATGTGGACTATATGGAGGTCAACACCGCCGCACAGGTGAAAAACCAGGGGAGCATTCAAACCTTCTGCGCCAACGATGCGGTGCAGGTGGATAACCAGGGCCAGATTGGTCAGGTGAAGGTCACAGCCGATGGGGTGGGGATTCACGGAAACTGGGCGGAGAAGGTGTACATTGATAAGGCCGTCACCAAGCTGCCCAACAACAACGGCGTGGTCATTCTCCCCACTGCGGAGACTTCGGAGGAGACTCCGGCGGACACAACGCCCAGCCCCTCTGAGGACGGCAATCAGACCGCTGGAGATACCACCCAGCCCTCTGAGGACGGCAATCAGAGCGCCGGAGATAGCACCCCGCCCTCCCAGGGCGGCGGCCAGACCTCTGGAAATGACACGCCCTCCTCTGGAAATGACCAGACGGTGACGGAGCCGCCTGCCATTCCCCAGCGGTTTGCCGTTGGGCTGCGGGCCTTTGATTCCCACAACCTGGGGGTGACGGTGAGCAAGGACACCACGGTGGGCCAGGCCATTGAGATGATTGTCCAGCAGGTGGAGCAGCGGGCCGAGGGCTTTGCAGTGGTGGTGGGCGGTATGCCCGAGACCTATCCCCAGCAGGTGCAGGCGGTGAGCAGCTTCTACTCCAGCGCCGCCCAGGGGATGCACCAGGCTGCCGGGGCGCTCTCAGCCAGCCAGAGTGCCGCCATGAGCCAGATTATCCAGGCCATCAATCCGGGGGTGCTCTTTGACAGCACCACCTCGGTGGTCACCATCCGGGACAACATCTGGAGCACGGCGCAGGCCATTCGGGTGCTGATGGACGGCAGCAGCACCAAGGCCCAGGTGAACGCCTTCCTGGGCGGCCTCCACCAGTGCGGGGTGTCCCTGTGGGGGGACAGCAACACGGTGGGCGACCTGCTGGCAAATCCCCAGTGGACCCTGGAGCAGCTGTATATCCACAACAACTATGAGGACTTTGCCTTTACCATGACGGTGCCCGGCGCGCCCGACCTGGGGACCATTACCCTGGCGGTGAGCGGGCAGTAAGGGCAGTATCCCATTGCATTCAGACAGACAGCAGCCGCCCGCCCCGAGAGCATCGGGGCGGGCGGCTGCCTGTGCGCCGGGGGTTAATTGGGGATTTGCCGCCCGGTGTGGTCCAGGGTGTAGTCCTGCCCGTAAGTGCCGGGGAGAATCAGATCTGAGATGGGGACAAAGGTGTACCCCTGGCCCAGCAGAGTCTCTAAAATGCTGGGCAGGGCCTCTGGAGTGTGCAGGGCGGCATTGTGGAAGAGCACGATGGAGCCGGGCTGCACCTTGCCCGTCACCCGCTGGGCGATTTCACTGGCGGGCAGGTCCTTCCAGTCCAGGCTGTCCACATCCCACTGGATGGGCTCCATGCCGATGGAGCGCACGGCGTTGACCACATGGTCATCGTATTCCCCGTAGGGACAGCGGAACAAGGTGGGGCGCACCCCGGTGACGGCCTCGATTTTATCGTTGCAGGCGTTCAGGTCGTCTATGATTTGCTGGGTGCTCAGGCTGTTGAAGTGGGCGTGGTCGTTGGAGTGGCTCATAATCTCGTGGCCTGCCTGGTGGAGGGCGGCTACGGACTGGGGGTATTTGTCCACCCACTCGCCCACCACAAAGAAGGTGGCCTTCACCTGATAACGGCCCAATATATCAATGAGCTGCTCTGTGTCTTCATTTCCCCAGGCGGCGTCGAAGCTGATGGACAGCTGCTTATAATCCGTCTGAACGCTGTAAATGGGCAGCTGACGCTGGGTGGCAGAGGCGCCCACCACCGCCGGACTGCTCACCGTCCAAAACATTGCCAGGGCAGCTGCCGCACAGGCCAGTACCCCGATGGTGCGCCGGCGGATGACCCAAAATCCCATGCACCCTTCCCCCTTCCAAGGCTTTCGATGTCCCAATTTATGCGGGGCAAGGCGGGGGATATGCCCTTTGGAGCCGGGCTGGCGCCCCCGTATGCCCGCACCACCCAGGGGACAGGGCACACTGCCCTGTCCCCTGGGTGGTGCGCCTTGACAGCGGGCGGAGAGTTTGTTATGCTGTAGCTTAACAGGGCACACACCCCGTACCCCCAGGCGGGGCGAATTTGCAGGTTTTGCGGGGCGGTCAAAGGGCCGCCTGGTGCCTGAAGGCGCACAGATTCCCAAGGGGTCGGTGCGCCTTTTCTCATTTCCCCATAGGGAGGAACCTTCTATGACGCTACAAGAGTTTTTCGAGCAGAATCCCCGCACAGCGGTGGCTTTTTCCGGCGGGGTGGATTCCGCCGTAGTCCTCTGGGCTGCCCGCACCTATGGGCGGCAGGTGCGGGCCTATTGCGTACGCTCGCCCTTTCAGCCCAAGTTTGAGTTGGAGGACGCCCGCCAGCTTGCCCAACGGCTGGGGGTGGAGCTGACGGTGCTCACCGCCCACCCCTTGCAGCGGCCTGAGGTGGCGGAAAACGGCCCCCGCCGGTGCTACTACTGCAAGCAGGCGGTGTTCTCCCTCATTTGCCGGGAAGCGGAGAAGGACGGCTTCCCTCTGGTGCTGGACGGCTCCAATGCCTCGGATGACCCGGCAGAGCGCCCTGGAATGCAGGCGCTGCTGGAGGCGGGGGTGCGCTCCCCGCTGCGGGAGTGCGGATTGACCAAGGAGGCGGTGCGCCGTTTGGCCCGCCAGGCACAGCTGCCTGTGTGGAACAAGCCGGCCTATGCCTGCCTTGCCACCCGCATTCCCACGGGCACGCCCATCATCCCCGGGGATTTGGCCCGGGTGGAGCGGGCGGAGCAGGCGCTGGCTGAGCTGGGGTTTTCCGACTACCGGGTGCGGCTGTTCCACACTGCCGCCCGCATTCAGCTCCCCCAGGAGCAGATGCCCCAGGCTCTGGCCTGCCGGGACGCCCTGGTGGAGCGGCTGGGAGCGGATTTTTCTGAGATTTTGCTGGACTTGCAGCCAAGAGGTTGAGGAGGAACGGGGTATGGACAACAAGCAGGAGGTGCTGACGCTGCTCCGCCAGGTACAGGCGGGGGCGATGGAGCCGGAGGAGGCGCTGCTGGCGCTCAAGCAGGCCCCCTTTGAGGATTTGGGATATGCCAAGGTGGATTTTCACCGCTCTGTGCGCCAGGGAGCGGCGGAGGTCATCTATGGACAGTCTAAAACCCCCCAGCAAATCAAGGGGATTTTGTCCGCCATGGGGGAGAGGGGGTGCCGCAATGTGCTCATCACCCGCCTGGCCCCCCAGGCGGCAGAGGAGATTGCCGGGGCATTTCCGCTGGACTACCATGCCCAGCCCAAGCTGGGCATTGCGTTTCCCGCACCCCGGCAGGGGGTGGGGCACGTGGCGGTGGTGTCAGGAGGCACCAGCGACCTGCCTGTGTGCGAGGAGGCCGCCCTCACCGCTGAGGCGCTGGGCAGCCGGGTGACCCGGCTGTACGATGTGGGGGTGGCGGGCATCCACCGTCTGCTGGGCAGCCTGGAGCACATCATGTCCGCCCGGTGCGTCATTGCCGTGGCGGGGATGGAGGGGGCGCTGGCCTCGGTGGTGGGCGGCCTGGTGGACTGCCCTGTGATTGCCGTGCCCACCAGTGTGGGATATGGGGCCAACTTCGGCGGCCTGTCTGCCCTGCTGTCCATGCTCAACTCCTGCTCCAGCGGGGTGAGCGTGGTGAACATTGACAACGGCTTTGGAGCGGGATTTTTGGCAAACCGCATCAATCAAATGGAGGGGATTTCCCCGGAAAAGGAGGATACACTGTGAAAACACTGTACTTGGAGTGCACCATGGGGGCCTCGGGAGATATGCTCCTGGGGGCGCTGTACGACCTGCTCCCCGATCAGGAGGGGTTTCTCCACACCATGAATCACCTGGGATTGCCGGGGGTGACCCTCCGCCCCCAGCGGCGGCAGTCCCAGGGGATTGCAGGCACCCACATGGAGGTGCTGGTGGA
>CALXDR010000041.1 GCA_944387115.1 uncultured Oscillospiraceae bacterium | reverse complement strand
GACCCCCGCCCCGGTTCCTTTGGAGGTGGACGGCCCTCCGGCCCCCGCCCCGGCTCCTTTGGCGGTGGACGGCCCTCTCCCACCAAGCGCCCCGGCTCCTTCGGGGGCGGGCGGCATACGGGCGGCGGCGGACGCCCCAGCGGTGGACGGGGCGGCGGACGGCGCTGACCTGTGCAAGCAAACACCCCCAATCCCCGGCACGGGGATTGGGGGTGTTTTACTATAATACAGCTGCCTGTGGGCGCAGGTGCTCCCCAGGGGCGGCCCAGCCCCCGGGCTTACCCCTCCTCCCGCTCGATCTGGGGCCTTCTCCGGTACTCCCTCGGTCCCCACTCCGGCAGGGGCAGGCGCTGCATGGCCCCGAATACATAGTCCTTCAGCCGGGGATAGTCCTGGCTGAGCTGGGCCACCAGCTCCTTCACCTCCTGGCGGCGGGTGTGCCCGTCTGCGGGACAGGGGTTGTGGACAATGGGCAGCTGGTTGCGTGCAGCGGCGTTGCGCACCATCCCCTCCCCGCAATAGAGCAGGGGGCGAATCTGGGTAATCCCCGTGCGGTCCAGATAGGTCACCGGCTGGAAGCAGGACAGCCGCCCCTCGTAGAATAGGGAGAGGAAGAAGGTCTCCACCGCATCGTCAAAATGGTGCCCCAGGGCAATTTTGTTCAGCCCCAGCTCCACCATGGCGTTGTGAATGGCCCCTCTGCGCATTTTGGCGCACATGGAGCAGGGGTTTTTCTCCTGGCGCACATCGAAGATGATGTGGAAAATCTCCGTGGGAATGATGTGATAGGGCACCCCCAGCTGCCGGCACATGGCCTCCACCGGGCCAAAGTCCATCTCGGGCACCCCGGGGTGCACCGTCAGAGCGTGCAGCTCAAAGGGCACCGGGTAAAACTCCCGCAGCTTGGCCATGGCCAGAAGCAGGGTGAGGGAGTCCTTCCCCCCCGATACCCCCACCGCAATCCGGTCGCCGGGCGCAATCATGTCGTAGTCTTCAATACAGCGGCGGACGTGGGACAAAATGGCCTTCATACACTACCTCCAAAAGATAAAATCAAAATGAGATAAATAGAGTAAACGGGAGTATATCAGAGAATTTGCGAGCATTCAAAAAATCTTTTGCTTTTTTCCCGTTTTCCGGTTGACACAACAGAGCAAGCGCATTATAATACATCATGCGCTAACTTGTAAAGGGGCGCATTCCCTTTGTTTTCAAAGAAAAAATCATCATAAACGGAGGAACCCAATATGTCTACCTTTATGGCAAACAAGGGTAACATCGAGCGCAAGTGGTACATTCTCGATGCTGCCAACAAGCCTCTGGGCAAGACTGCTGCCACCGCTGCCACCCTGCTGCGGGGCAAGCACAAGCCCGAGTACACCCCCCACGCCGACTGCGGCGATTTCGTGGTGGTCATCAACGCTGAGAAGGCCGTGCTCACCGGCAACAAGGCCACTCAGAAGTACTACCGCACCCACTCCGGCTGGGTTGGCGGTCTGAAGGAGACTCAGTACCGCATCCTGATGCAGGAGAAGCCCGAGCTGGCCATGAAGGTGGCCATCCGCGGCATGATGCCCCGCAACATCATCAGCAAGGACTCTCTGAGCCGCCTGAAGATTTATCGTGGCGCTGAGCACAAGCACGCCGCTCAGAAGCCCGAGGCCTGGACTGCGGAATAAGGAGGTAACTGACCATGTACAAGAGCAAGAAGCCTTATCACTATGGTACCGGCCGCCGGAAGTCCTCCGTGGCCCGCGTCCATCTCTTCCCCAATGGCACCGGCTCCATCACCATCAACGGCCGTGACATCGAGGAGTATTTCGGTCTGGAGACCCTGAAGATGGTGGTCCGTCAGCCCCTGAACACCACCGGTGTGGTGGGCAAGGTGGACATCGTCGCCACCGTGACCGGCGGCGGCGTCACCGGTCAGGCCGGCGCTCTGCGCCACGGCATCTCCCGTGCCCTGCTGGAGATGGATCCCGAGTTCCGCGCTGCCCTCAAGGCCGCCGGCTTCCTCACCCGCGATCCTCGTATGAAGGAGCGTAAGAAGTACGGCCTCAAGGCTGCCCGTCGCGCTCCGCAGTTCTCCAAGCGCTAATCTCACTTACCCAAGCTGCAAAACCCCTGGAACCACACCGGTTCCAGGGGTTTTTTATGCCCATGGGGGGCACACTTCCGCTGCAAAATGTCAACCCTAGGGGCCTCTCTCCCCTTCCAGGCGGTATGCCCGCTTTGCCCCGCAGATCCCGGCCTCTAGCCGCCGGAGCACGCCCCTTCTTCCTCTCTTTCTTCCTCCCCTTCTCCTTCTTCCTCCTCCCCCAGCTGGGCGCTGATGTAGGGGGCAAAGATGGGCTCCAGGAGCCAGGACTGGAACAGGGCCGTAACGCCAGGGCCAAGCACCAGGACGATAACGGGAAGGCGGAGGAGCAATTCCAGGGCCAGGTAGAGCTCCAACGCCATGGCCAGCGTGGCGGGCAGGTGGACTATGGCCAGCCTGGCGCAGTTGCTTAGCAGGCCGGGTACCCCGAAGGTAAACCGGGACAGCACCGGGAAGAGGTAGCAGGCCACCCCCAGGGGGAGGAGCAGGAGGAAGGTATAGCACAGGTAAAACACCGACTGGGCGGTTCCGGCGGCGGCCATCTGGTAGGCCAGACCATGGAGAAAGGCCAGGGCAGCCCCCACCGCCAGCACCGCCAGGGTGGCGGGAACCCCCACCTTGAGATTTTCCCGGAAGGTGCGGAAAAACAGGCTCCAGCTGTCCCGCCGGTTTCCACGGATGCACGCCCGCACCGTGCGGTAGAGGGCGGCGCTGGCAGGCCCCAGGGTGACCACAGGCACGGCGCAGAGCAGCCAGAACACGCTGAGAATCATCAGGTCCACCAGCTTTCCCGTCCAGCGCCAAATCCCCTTTTCCGGGTTGAAAATCCCCATAGCAGACGCTCCTTTCGGGGGCGGTCCCGTCAGAATGGTGCCGGAACCGCCCTTTCCTCATGCTTGTTTGTCGTACCGGTAGTAGCTCCAGCCGGTCAGGCCAGCTCCGGCAGAGAGGCGGCGGCCACGCTCTGCCCCACCCGGCGGGCTTTTTCATCGGGCAGCGTGGGATGCACCTTCCCGGCCACCTCCGGGTACTCCTCGGCAAGCACCCGCTTGCACACCTCCAAAATCACATCTCCGCCCCGGCCCGACATCACCCGGCCCAGCAGCAGCACATGGCGGAAACCGTAAAAATGGTGGTAGAGGGCCAGGGTGTGGCCCAGGTAGACGCCGATGGAGCGGTAAATGGCCTCGGCGGGGGAACCGGGCTGCTCCATCAGCTTCTGCACCTCCTTGAGCTTCTCGGCGGGCGAGAGATGGTCAGACAGGCTGATGCCGGCGGCAGGTGCAAGCTTAATCACCCCATCCTGGGAGAAATACTTCACCCCGCAGCCGATGTCCCCGGACCACTCGTCCTCCATGGCCCGGGGGGAGGCGTCCACCGGGGCGAAGGCCAGCTCGTTGAGCCAGCCGGTGATGTTGCCGTTGCCATCCACATAGCCCACCGCCTCGCTGGTGCCCATGGCAATGCCCAGGATGTTGTTCTCCTCCAGACTCATGGCCCCCGCCAGGGCAGACACATCGCCGTCATTCGCCACCACATAGGGCACATCTCCGAAGGTATCCCGGATAGCCCGGATGTAGATATCCTTCACCTTGGCCTCAAACAGATCTTCGGGCACCTTGAGGAACAGCGAGGCCACCATGGTGCGGTTCTCAATGTAGATTCCGGCGGAGGACACCCCCACCCCATCCACCCGGGGCATATGGGCGGCGGCGGCCTTCAGGGCGGAGACAATCCCCTCATAATGGTACTCCGGGTCGGCGGTGGTCTTGGGGTGCCACACCACCTCCTCGGAAAACACCGGCTGGCCGTCGATGACAGCGGACACCTTCCGGTCGGAGCCGCCTGCATCAAAGCCGATGCGGCACCCGTCCAGATGACGGCCCACCGCCTGGGGATTGCTCTTCTCCTCCGGCACCTGGTGGGTATACACCACCTCAAAGGGCCTTTCGTACACCTTGGACATGAAATCAGCGTCAAAGGCCCGCTTACCCCCCACGCAGTAGGCGGCCTTCACCGCCTCATAGACGGCCTTGCTGCCGCTGAGGTAGACCCGAAAGCCCCCCTTCATCCACAACAGCATTTTGACGAGGCGATCCACATAGTAGTTATCAGCCTCCGCCATCTCCGCCGTGCCGTGGATAAAGCTCCTGTACACAGCCACCTGGCCGCCCGCTCGCTCCACCGCCACATCCAGCGGCTGTTTGGCATCCCTCAAAAAGGCCTGGTTGAACTTGCCCAGGGGAAGAAAGCCGGGGTCCAGCTCGGGCACATACTTCACAGAAACTTCGATTCCAAGGTGTTTCATTGATAAGCCCTCCCATTTTTCGTGGAATTTGTGGTAAATGTACAGCCATCTCACCATATAGACTATCAGTTTTTCTCAATATGTCAAGCATATTTTCATGAAATTGAAAATAATTTTCTTCCCATCTATTGACGGGGGGAGCAGGGTCGAGTATGATGAAGGCAGCAGGGGGAGGCATCCCCCAATACAAGAAAGGTGGGATCCATATGGATCTGTCTGTCCGGCTGCAAAGCCATCAGAAGTGGCTGAAGGAGGAACTGGAGCGCAGCGTCCGCTTTTGGCTGGAGCACGGAATGGACCCGGTGCACGGCGGCGTCTACACCTGCCTGGACCGGGAGGGGAAGGTGTTCTCCACCGACAAAAGCGTGTGGATGCAGGGCCGGTGCGCCTGGACCTTCGCCTACCTGTGCCATGTGTACGGGGTGCAGGAGGGGTGGCTTTCCGCCAGCAAGAGCTGTCTGGACTTTCTGGAGCGCCACTGCATCAACCGCCAGGCGGGCGGGCGGATGTACTTTACCGTCACCGCCGACGGCAAGCCTCTGCGTCAGCGCCGCTACTGCTTCTCCGAGGGCTTTTACGCCATCGCCAATGCCGAGTATTACGGTGTGACCGGCGACGAGGTATGTCTGGAGCGGGCCAGATGGGCATATGATTTGATTTGGAACCTGAACCAGGGTCTGATGGAGGATCCCACCGGCCTGGGGCCCAAGACCATTGCGGAGACCCGCTCGGGCAGGGCCCTGGCCAACCCCATGATTTATCTGAACATCACCTCTGTGCTCCGCCGGGTGGACCCCGCCCGGGAGACCCTGTACAACCAGCGTGCCCAGCAGTGCGTGGATGAGATTTTCCGCTACCACTACAAGCCGGAGCTGGGCTGCACCCTGGAGAGCGTGGGTGTGGACGGCGCCCCCCGCCTGGATGTGACCGAGGGCCGGGTGGTCAACCCCGGCCACGACATCGAATGCGCCTGGTTCCTCATGGAGGACGCCAACCGGAGGGGGGACGAAGCGCAGCACAAGCTTGCCGTGAAGATGTTCGACCAGGCCATCCAAAGCGGCTGGGACCACGAGTACGGCGGACTGCTCTACTTCATCGACTGTCTGGGCCGTCCCCCCGAGGCCTACGAGCACGACATGAAGCTGTGGTGGCCCCACAACGAGACGATGATTGCCAGCCTGATGATTTTCCGAGATACCGGGGAGGAGCAGTACCTGACCTGGTTTGAGCGGACCATGGACTACTGCAAGGCCCACTTCTCCGACCCCGAGTACGGGGAGTGGTACGGCTATCTCCGCCGGGACGGCAAGCCCACCATGCCCCCCTGCAAGGGCAGCACCTTCAAAGGCCCCTTCCACCTGCCCCGTATGCTCATCATGTGCGACCAGATGATCAACCAGATTCTGAGCAGGAAGGCCTGAGGCCAGGCCTTCCTGCACGCAAAACGTTTTTATCCCACACAAAAGGAGACCCAGTATGCCCTTCGGAAATGTCTTTGAGAAAATCAACAGCGAATACTATCAGCTCACCGGCGCAGAGAAGCGGGTGGCCGACTATGTGGTGGCCCACCAGCAGAAAACCCAGTTCATGTCCATCTCCGAGCTGGCCGAGGAGTGCGGCGTGGCGGAGGCCACCATCTCCCGGTTCTGCCGCCGCCTGCACTATAAGGGCTACAACGCCTTTAAGCTGGCCATTGCCAACTCCACCGCCGGCCGGGTGGACACCCTCCCCCCGGAAAGCGACATCAAACCGGAGGACACCATTGAGTCGTTGAGCCAGAAGCTCTATGTCATCAGCCGGGACGCCATGGCCCAGACCCTGGATTTGATTCAGCCCGAGCAGATACGCCGGGCTGCGGACATCCTCTCCTCGGCGGAAAAGGTGCTGTGCATGGGCCAGGGCGGCTCCATGCTTCTGGCCCAGGAGTGCGCCCACCTGTTCAGCACCAGCCTGCCAAATTACTATGCGGTGATGGACTCCCACCTCCAGGCCATGGCCTGCTCCCACCTGACAAAGCGGGACGCCGTGCTCTATTACTCCTACTCCGGCTCCACGGAAGAGCTGCTGAAAAACCTGAAAATCGTCCGGGAGCGGAAGGCCAAGGTCATCCTCATCACCCGCTTCCCCAAGTCCCCCGGGGCCTCCTACGCCCATGTGGTGCTCCAGTGCGGCTCCCGGGAGGGCCCCCTCCAGGGGGGCTCGGTGCCCGCCCGTGTGACCCAGCTCTTCCTCACCGACGTGCTCTTCCACGAGGTGTGCCGCCGCCACCCCGATGCCTGCGCCGAGGCCCGCCAGGTGGTGGCCGAGTCCCTGTCCGACAAGCACGTCTGACCTGCCCCACCGGGGGTCCCCCCGCTCTGCCCAGGGCGTATGCTTGAAGGAAATTTTCATGATTTATATTTTCTCAAAATTTTTTCAAAAATCATATTGACAAATCCCGCAGATGATTATACAATCCATACAACGGTGACGGTTTCTTAAACGTCATTTTTGTAAAAAGTGAAGGAGGACCCAATATGAACATGAAACGACCTCTTGCTTTCCTGCTGGCCGCCGGCATGACCCTCGGTCTCACCGCCTGCGGAGACCCCAGCCAACCGGGCAGCTCCAACGCCCCTGCCTCCAGCTCGCCCTCCGCCAATTCCCCTGACAGCAGCGCTGTCACCCTGGATCTTTGGTCCTTCAACATCGGCAGCTTCACCGAGGCTTCCAACTGGGACAGCATCCTCACCGCTTTCAACGACAAGTACCCCGACATCACCGTCAACGTCACCCCCATCAACTATCAGGACGGCGACCAGAAGCTCACCTCCGCCATCACCTCCGGCAGCGGCCCCGACATCATCTTTGAAGGCCCCGAGCGCATCGTGGGCAACTACGCCCGGGAGGGCCTGATGGTGGATCTGTCCGACCTGTGGAGCAAGAGCGGCTCTGACATCGCAGAGGGCATCTCCAGCGTGTCTCAGCTGGACGGCACCTACTATATGTATCCCCTGAGCGCAGCGGCCCACTGCATGGCCATCAACTACGAGGTGTTTGAGGCCGCCGGCGCATTGCAGTATATCGACGAGGAAACCCGTACCTGGTCCACCGACGACTTCAAGGCCGCCATGGAGGCCATCAAGACCGCCATTGACAACGGCACCGTCTCCGTGGCCACCCCCGGCATTGTCTACTGCGGTGCCCAGGGCGGCGACCAGGGCACCCGGGCTCTGGTGAACAACCTGTACTCCGACTACTACGTCACCGAGGACGGCACCTCCTACAACGCCAACAGCGCCAAGAACGTGCAGGCCCTCACCCTGCTCAAGGACATGGTGAAAAACGGCTCCCTGTCCGCCAACGCCAGCTATGCCGCCGCCGAGGAGCTGCAGGCCTTTGCCAACCAGACCTGCGCGGTCACCTTCTGCTGGAACTACTCCAACTACACCCAGTACGCCGAGCAGGCCCAGTTCACCCCCTTCGCCATGGCCTTCCCCTCCGACGACAAGGTGCCTGCGCTGGAGATGGCCGGCCCCTATGGCTTCGGTGTGTTTGACAAGGGCGACCAGGCCAAGATCGACGCCGCCAAGACCTTCATCGACTTTGTGTGCAACGACCAGACCGTGGGCACCCAGGCCGTCAAGACCACCGGCTTCTTCCCCGTCCATTCCGACTGGGGCGATGTGTATGCCGGCGACGCCGACGCCGAGCTGCGCGCCCCCTTCGCACTGATGAGCGACTACCTGGGCCGCTATTACAACCTCACCGGCGGCTGGACCGAGCAGCGCGCCCTGTGGTGGCCCATGCTGGCTGAGATTCTCACCACCGATGCAGATGTGCAGACTGCGGCGGACAACTACGTCAATCAGGCCAACGCCAACATCAAGTGACCCCATCCATTAAACAATCACGCACGCCTGTGCCCGCTCCCTTCGTGAGAGGGGGCGGGCGCAGCCCTTTCATCCCTGTGTATGCGCACTGCGTATGTGCATAAGAAAGAAAACACCTGAAAAGGGAGGAGACATCTATGGCGCACACCTCTGCGGCGGCGGCCGCCGGACACAAGCCGAAGAAATCCAAGCAGTCCCCCCACTCCGGTATGAGCAAGGCGCTGATCCGGCGGGAGACCATCTCAGCCTACTGCTTTCTGCTTCCCAGCCTGCTGTTCTTTGTGACCTTCGTGGTCGTCCCCATGTTCATCTGCGTGTTTTACAGCTTTACCGAGTACGGCTTGGGCGGCGTCAAGGGCTTTGCCGGGCTGGACAACTACCTGAAGCTGTTCCAGGACCCCATTTTCCACCGGGGCTTCCTCAACACCGTGCTCATTGTGGCGGTGGCAGTGCCCACAGTGACCGCCTTCTCCCTGTGGGTCAGCTCCGCCATCTACAAGATGCACGCCATTCCCCGCTCCTTCTTCCGGTGTGTGTTCTACCTGCCGGTGGTCACCGGCTCGGTGGCCATCACCGTGGTGTGGAAGTGGATTCTGGACCCCTACAACGGCATCCTCAATCAGGTGGCGGGCACCACCGGCTTTGACTGGCTGGGCAACCAGCGCACGGCCATCTGGTTTATCATCCTCATCCTCTTCACCACCTCCATCGGCCAGCCCATCGTGCTCTATGTGGCCGCCCTGGGCAATGTGGACCAATCCCTGGTGGAGGCCGCACAGGTGGACGGCGCCACCAAGCTGCAGGTGTTCTGGAAAATCAAGTGGCCGCAGATTATGCCCACCACCCTGTACGTGATGGTCATCACCACCATCAACTCCTTCCAGTGCTTTGCCCTGATTCAGCTGCTCACCAAGGGCGGGCCACTCAACTCCACCATGACCATCATGTACCAGGTGTACGACACGGCCTACCGGCTCAATGACCTGGGCTACGCCTGTGCCATCGGTGTGGTTCTGGCCATCATCATTGCAATTTTCTCTGCCATCCAGTTCAAGCTGGCAAAGACGGACGATTGAGGAGGGACGAGCACATGACTAAGACTAGGGATTTGACCGGCACCTCCAAGGGCTATCGGATGCTCTCCGTGTCCATTTTGGTGGTCCTGGTCCTCTTCTTCCTCTTCCCCCTGTACTGGATTATCACCGGGTCCTTCAAAGACCGCATTGAGATTACCGCCCGCCAGCCCATCTGGTTCCCCCTCTCCCCCACGGTGGAGAACTACACCAAGCTGTTTGACAACCCCGCCTTCCTGTGGCTGTTCAACATCATTTTCATCTCCTTTGCCGCCATGGTGCTCACCTGCATCACCGCCTCCCTGGCCGGGTATGCCCTGGGTAAGAAGCGGTTTATCGGCCGGGGCGTGCTCTTCACCATCATCATCTGCGCCATGGCCCTGCCCAAGCAGGTCATCGTCATCCCCCTGGCCCAGGAAATGACCCTGTTCTTCCACCTCAACGACACCCTCTGGGCGGTCATCCTGCCCACGGTGGGCTGGCCCTTCGGCGTATTTCTGATGAAGCAGTTCTCGGAGAACATCCCCAGCGAGATTTTGGAGGCCGCCCGGGTGGACGGCGCCGGGGAGCTGCGCACCTTTACCAGCGTGGTCTTTCCCATGATTAAGCCGGGCATCGGCGCACTGGCCATCTTCACCTTCGTGAACACCTGGAACGACTACTTCCTCCAGCTGGTCATGCTCACCAGCGACACCAAGTGGACCCTCCCCCTGGCCATTGCCAATATGCAGGGTGAAATGTCCACCGACTACGGCTTGATTATGGCCGGCGCAGCCCTGGCCTCCGTGCCCATCATCACCGTGTTTGTCGCCTTCCAGAAGTACTTCACCCAGGGCATTGCCATGGGCGCTGTGAAGGGGTGAGGAGATGATCTATGCCCAAAACGGGGATGCCCTGTCCTACCGGGGCATCCACCCCAACCTGGATTTGGCCCTGGAGCATATCACCCCCGCCTTCCTCGCCTCCCTCCGGGACAACCAGCGGGTGGCGCTGCGGGGCGAGCAGGTGTACTGCACCCGATTTACCTATCAGACCATCCCCCAGGAGGAGGGCTTCTTTGAGGCCCACCGCCGTTACCTGGACATCCACATCATGCTGGCGGGCGGGGAGCGGGTGGATGTGAACCGTCCCCAGGCCCTCACCCCCACCCAGGCCCAGGAGGAACACGACTTCTACGCCTACCAGGGGGAGGGCTGGCACTCCGTCATCCTGCGGCCCGGGGCGTTTCTGGTGGTCTTTCCCGAGGACGCCCACCGCATCAAGCTACAGGTGGACGGGCCGGAAACCGTCAGCAAGGCGGTGTTCAAAATCTGCATCGACCCTTGACCCATGCCGGAAAATCTTGAAACTTGGAGTGGCGAAACATGAATAATTTCAGCAAATACCAGGGGATTATCCCCGCCTTCTACGCCTGCTATGACGAAAACGGGGCCATCAGCCCCGCCGGCGTCCAGGCTTTGACCGAGTATTTCATCCGCAAGGGCGTCCAGGGAGTGTATGTGGGCGGCTCCTCCGGTGAGTGCATCTATCAGAGTGTGGACGAGCGCAAGCTGGTGCTGGAGCAGGTCATGGCCGTGGCCCGGGGCAAGCTCACCGTCATCGCCCATGTGGCCTGCAACAACACCGCCGACAGCCAGGTGCTGGCCGCCCATGCCCAGGCCCAGGGGGTGGACGCCATCGCCGCCATCCCCCCCATCTACTTCCACCTCCCCGAGCACGCCATTGCGGCCTATTGGAACGCCATTTCCCAGGCCGCCCCTGACACCGACTTCATCATCTACAACATCCCCCAGCTGGCCGGGGTGTCCCTCACCACCGCTCTGCTCAAGGAGATGCAGAAAAACCCCCGGGTCATCGGCGTGAAAAACTCCTCCATGCCCGTCCAGGACATCCAGATGTTCCGGGACGAAGGGGCGATTGTCTTCAACGGCCCCGACGAGCAGCTGCTCTCCGGCCTGGCCGCAGGGGCCATCGGCGGCATCGGGGGCACCTACGGGGTGATGCCCGAGCTGTATCAAAAAATCCGCACCCTCTTCCTGGAGGGCAGCATGGAGCAGGCCCGCCAGATTCAAAACGAGTGCTGCCGCATCATCTATCAGATGTGCTCCGCCCAGGGCAACCTGTACGCCGTGATGAAGGGCATTCTGCGCCGCCTGGGCGGTCCTGACTGCGGCGGGGTGCGCCTGCCCCTTCCCCCCCTCACCCAGGCCGATCAGGCGGTGGTGGAGGAGAGCGCCGCCATGATTGCCGCCGCAATCTCCAAATACTGCTGAAAGGAGCCTCCTTTCCATGCGAATTTATGAATGTGCCGGCTACGACGCCATGAGCCGCCAGGCCGCCAGCCTGATTGCCGCCCAGGTGCTGCTGAAGCCGGAGGGGGTTCTGGGCCTGGCCACCGGCTCCACCCCCATTGGCCTGTACCGCCAGCTGGTGGCGTGGCACAGGCAGGGCGTGGTGCGCTTTGCCGGCATCCGCACTGTCAACCTGGACGAGTACCTGGGTCTGCCCCCCACCCATCAGCAGAGCTACCGCTATTTCATGCAGCAGCATCTCTTTGACCACATCGACATCAAGGCGGAGAACACCCATGTGCTCAACGGCCTGGCCCCCGACCCCCAGGCGGAGTGCGCAGCCTTCGACCGGCTCATCCGGGATTTGGGGGGCGTGGATTTGCAGCTGCTGGGCATGGGGCACAACGGGCACATCGCCTTCAACGAGCCGGGGGACAACTTCGGCCTGGGCACCCATGTGGTCACCCTGTCCGAGCGCACCATCGACGCCAATCAGCGCTTCTTTGACCGCCGGGAGCAGGTGCCCCGCCATGCCCTGAGCATGGGCATCAAAAGTATCATGGGCGCCCGGCGCATTTTGGTGGTGGTGAGCGGGGCGGACAAGGCCGAGGCCGTGTACCAGGCGGTGGCCGGGCGGGTCACCGACCAGGTGCCCGCCTCCATTCTCCAGCTCCACCCCGATGTGACCCTGGTGGGCGACACAGCCGCCCTGTCCAAACTGAAAAAGGAGGGTGTTCCCCTATGCGGTTAATCGGCGGCCAGGTCTTTGACCTGGAAAAAGGCTTTGTCCGGCGGGATGTGTGCTTTGACGGTGCGCTGCTGGCGCAGGACAGCGCCGACGGCAGCTGCTACGACGCCTCCGGCTGCTATGTGATTCCCGGCCTCACCGACCTGCACTTCCACGGCTGTGTGGGCGAGGACTTCTCCGACGCCACCCCGGAGGGCCTTGGGAAGATTGCCCGCTACCAGCTCAGCCGGGGCGTGACCCAGATTTGTCCGGCGGGCATGACCCTGGGGGAGGCGCAGCTCATCCGCATCTGCCAGAATGCCGCCGCCCACCGGGCCGGGCATTCCGGCGGGGCGGAGCTGGTGGGGGTGCATCTGGAGGGGCCCTTCCTGTCCAAGGCCAAAAAGGGCGCACAGAACGAGGCCTTCCTCCACGACCCGGATCCCGCCATGCTCCACCGCCTGCAGCAGGCGGCCCAGGGCATGGTGAAGCTGGTCACCCTGGCCCCGGAGCAGCCCGGCGCCCTGGACTTCATCCGAAGCGCCCAGGCCGAAGGCATTACCGTCAGCCTGGGGCATACCACAGCGGACTACGACACCGCCTGCGCCGCCTACGAGGCGGGGGCACGCCAGGCCACCCACCTGTTCAACGCCATGCCCGCCTTCACCCACCGGGCGCCCGGCGTGGTGGGTGCGGCCTTCGACCACCCCCAGGTGAAGGTGGAGCTGATTTGCGACGGAGTGCACATCCACCCCGCTATGGTGCGGGCGGTGTTCCAGCTGTTTGGGGCTGAGCGGGTCATTCTCGTCTCCGACTCCCTGCGGGCCACGGGTATGCCCGACGGCCGCTACCCCTTTGGCGGACAGGAAATCGAGGTGCACGGCAACCGGGCCACCATGGTGGGCGCACCGGACACCCTGGCAGGCTCGGTGTCCGATCTGATGGCCTGCGTGAAGCACGCAGTGTCCTTCGGCATTCCCCTCCATGACGCAGTGCGGGCCGCTGCGGTAAATCCGGCTCAGGTTCTGGGCATCTTCCACCGGCTGGGCAGCCTGGATGTGGGCAAAACCGCCAACCTGGCCATTCTGGATGATCACTTGAACCTGAAGGATGTGTTCTTCCACGGTCAGCGGGTGGAGGGCAGCGCCTGAGCGGTCCCCCCGTCCTCCCCGCGGCACAGCCCTCCAGCGGGAAAGGGCCGCCGCTGCCCTGCTCTGGATGCTTCCCACGAAAACACAAGGCCGCCGTGGCGTTTGCCACGGCGGCCGTTCTCTTTTGCGCCGGAGGCAGGCCCATCCCCCGGCGCTGCCGGGAGAGCGCCCCGCCCCGTCCTGCGCCGTCATCGGCAGGCGCAAAGGTATCC
>CALXDR010000040.1 GCA_944387115.1 uncultured Oscillospiraceae bacterium | reverse complement strand
GAGCCGCCGGTGAAGGCGCAGCCTGCGCCCCCGGCGGAGGAAGTCCCCTGGGAGGAGCCGCCGGTGAAGGCGCAGCCTGCCCCCCCGGCGGAGGAGGTCCCCTGGGAGGAGCCGCCGGTGAAGGCGCAGCCCGCTCCCCCGGTGGAGGAAGTCCCCTGGGAGGAGCCGCCGGTGAAGGCGCAGCCTGCGCCCCCGGTGGAGGAAGTCCCCTGGGAGGAGCCGCCGGTGAAGGCGCAGCCCGCTCCCCCGGTGGAGGAAGTCCCTTGGGAGGAGCCGCCCCTTCGGGCAGCCCCCCCGTCCCCTGCGGCCCAGGCCGTCAAGGCGGAGGCCGCAGCGCCCGCTGCGCCCAGTCCGGGGGAGGCAGGGCAGAGGATGGCCGAAGTGCAGCCCCAGGCGGAACCCCCTGTTGTCCCCGTCCAGGAGGGGATGGGCGGCTGGCCCGGCTGGGAGCAGGTGCGTGGGGAGCTGCGGGGAATGCTCTCCCACGCAGACTACAGCATGATGTGTACCAGCGCCATGGCAGAGGGCCGTTGGGACGGCACTGCGGTGACCATCTGGGGGGCCAATGAGTTTGTGGTGTCCATGCTGGATATGCCTGCCCCCCGGCAGGCCGTGGCCCAGGTGGCGGCACGGTATCTGGGCAGGCAGGTGCCGGTGGTGTTCCGTGTGGGGACGGCTCCGGCGGACGCCATCACCCAGCCGCAGCCCGCTGTCCCCCCGGAGGGGGATGCGCTGGAGGCCTTTATCGCCCGCAATGCGGGGAATATTGTGGTAGAATAACTGGTTTTCCATGGATTTTAGGAGGTAAACACAATGGCAAAGGGATTTAACCGTGGCATGGGCGGTATGGGCGGCCTGGGCGGCGCCAATATGAACAACATGATTCGCCAGGCGCAGAAGATGCAGCAGGATATGCTCAAGGCCCAGGAGGAGCTGGAGGGCAAGAGCTATGAGGCCAGCGCCGGCGGCGGCGTGGTGTCCGCAGTGGTGTCCGGCAAGAAGGAGCTGACCGGCGTGACCATCGACCCCGAGGCGGTGGACCCCGACGATGTGGAGATGCTCCAGGATTTGATTGTGGCGGCGGTGAACGAGGCCATGCGCAAGGCCAATGAGGACGCCGCCAGCCAGATGTCCAAGCTCACCGGAGGTCTGGGGCTTCCTTTTTAAGGTCTTATAACAAATGCGTGCCAGACGGCCGCTGCAGCGTGCCTGCGGCGGCCGTCTGTATCTTGTGTGGGAGGGAGAAGCGGGATGTTTAGTACGACGCTGTGCTACCTGGAAAACCAGCGGGGAGAGTACCTCATGCTCCACCGGGTGAAGAAGAAGCAGGATGTGAACCAGGACAAATGGATTGGCGTAGGGGGCAAGCTGGAGGAGGGGGAGAGTCCCGACGAGTGCCTGCTGCGTGAGGTGCGGGAGGAGACGGGGGTCACCCTCACCGGATACCGCTTCCGGGGGGTGGTCACCTTTCTCACCGACGGCGGCTGGGAGGGGGAGTATATGTACCTCTTCACCGCCCACAGCTGGGAGGGGGCGCTGCGCCAGGACTGCCCCGAGGGGGAGCTGGCCTGGGTGCCCCGGGAGGAGGTGCCCCGCCTGCCCATCTGGGAGGGGGATAAAATCTTCCTGGAGCTGCTGGCCCAGGAGCATCCCCCCTTCCTCCTCACCCTGGAGTATGCCGCCGGGCGGCTGGTGCGGGCGGTGCTGGACGGCAAGAGCCTGGCGCTGGAGCCGGGGAAAGAGGACTAGGCTGACAGGAGGTTTGGGTATGATTGAGCAGGAGAGACAATTTCACATCCGGTGCCGCCAGGGGGAGGTGGGGCGCTACTGCCTGCTGCCCGGCGATCCGGGCCGCTGCGCCCAGCTGGCCCAGCACCTGGACAACCCGGTGCATATCGTCACCAACCGGGAATTTGTCACCTACACCGGCACCCTGCTGGGGGAGCGGGTGAGTGTGGTATCCACCGGCATCGGGGGGCCGTCCGCCGCCATTGCCCTGGAGGAGCTGGCAAACCTGGGGGCGGACACCTTCATCCGGGTGGGCACCTGCGGGGGCATCCGGCTGGACGTCAAGAGCGGCGACCTGGTGGTGGCCACCGGGGCGGTGCGCATGGAGGGCACCAGCCGGGAGTATGCCCCCATTGAGTTTCCCGCTGTGGCGGACTTCACCCTCTGCCAGGCTCTGGCGGCGGCGGGACAGGCCTCCGGCCGCCCCTGTCACACCGGGGTGGTGCAGAGCAAGGACTCCTTTTACGGCCAGCATGACCCGGCGCGGATGCCGGTGGCCCCCATGCTGGAGGAGAAGTGGGAGGCGTGGAAGCGGCTGGGGGTGCTGGCCTCGGAGATGGAGGCGGCGGCGCTGTTCACCGTGGCGGCCTGCCGTGGGGTGCGCTGCGGGGCCATCTTCCACGTCATTTGGAACCAGGAGCGCAATGCCGCAGGGCTGGACCAGCTGCGGGACGAGGACACCAGCGGGGCGGTGGCCACGGCGGTGGAGGCCCTCAAGGGGCTAATTGCCCAGGAGCGGCGCAGATAAAAGACCAGGCAAGAACCCAGGCGAGAACCCAGGAGGGAGTATAATCATGGCAAAGATTGCCGTAGTCACAGACAGCAACAGTGGCATTACCGTAGCAGACGGACGGAAGCTGGGGGTATATGTGATGCCCATGCCCGTCCAGATTGATGGAACCACCTTTTATGAGGGGGAAAACCTCACCCAGGATGACTTTTACCGGCACATGGCGGCGGGGGCGGAGCTGAGCACCTCCCAGCCCGCCCCGGGGGATATCACCGGACTATGGGACCGGGTGCTGGAGGAGCACGACGGGCTGGTGTATATCCCCATGTCTGCAGGGCTCAGCTCCTCCTGCGCCACCGCACAGATGCTGGCGCAGGGGTACCAGGGGCGGGTGCAGGTGGTGGACAACCGCCGCATCTCCATTGTCCAGCGCTATGCTGTGCTGGACGCCCTGGCGCTGGCCCAGGCGGGACACAGTGCATCGGACATCCGCACCACTCTGGAGGAGCAGGGGGACGATTTTTGTATCTACATCACCGTGGATACCCTCAAGTACCTGCGCAAGGGCGGGCGTGTCAACGGCGTGGAGGCGGTGGCGGGCGCCATGCTCAACATCAAGCCCGTGATGGAGATTGCCCGGGACAAGCTCACCCCCGTGGCAAAGGTGCGGGGGATGAAGGCCGCCCGCAAGCTGATGCTGGAGCGGGTGCGGGCGGATGTGGAGGGACGGCTCAAGCCCCTGCGGGACAGCGGGCATCTGGCCATTAAGATGGCGTGCAGTCAGGTGTCCCCGGAGCTGTGGGAGGACTGGCGGGCGGAAATCCACGCCGCCTTCCCCGATGAGCCCGTCATCGAGGGAGATCCCCTCACCCTCTCGGTGGCGGTCCACACCGGCCCCGGCGCACTGGGCGTGGGGGCGGTGCGCATCTGAAAGGCGCACAAAAAACACCGGCATAGCTTGGCTATGCCGGTGTTTTGTTTTGGGGTATGCTTCAGCGGCCGCATTGCGTGCCGTGGTCGCCCAGCTGGAAGGAGGCGCACTCCGTCTCGCCGGGGGCGCCCACATGGTTCTGGCAGCAGCCCACCTGAATCTGGTTGAGGGTGCAGTGGGCGTCCTTGTGGTAGGTGCAGCTGTTCACGGTACACTTGATGCTGGGGTTGGTCTGGTTCTGCATAAGTCGGTTCCTCCTTCATGAAATTCAAAAGGAGTATGCCCGGTTTTGCAGCACATTATTCCTCCGGGGCCTGGCCGCACTCCGTCCCATCCTGGGGGGCCAGCTTTTCCTGCTCGGCGTGGGTGAGCACACGGGGGATAAAGCGGTTGGCAAAGCGCCCCTTCCCACGGCTCTTCACGTAGAAGAAGCCGATGAGGGAAAACACCGTGGCCCCCGCAAAGTTGACCAGCAAATCCTGCATGGTATCCACGATGCCCACATCCAGATAGCCCCCCAGACCCAGGGCACGCTGGGTTCCGTCGGAGAGCACCAGAATCACATCCTGGATGCCCTCAATCACAACGGCCTGGGTGCCGTGGTTGGGGTCCAGGTTGACGGTGGAGATGGTGTTGAGGATCACATCCTTCTGCATATCGAAGAGGAACATCTGATCCATGGCAAACTCAAAAAATTCCCACAGCACGCCGATGGTCATGGAGAAGCAGAAGGCCACCACCGCCATGAAGAAGGGGGAGAGATGGAGGGAGATACGCTCTTCCCGGTTGAGGATGTCCACCAGGGCAAAGCCGATGGCGGCGCACAAAAAGCCGTTGATGGTGTGGAGCATGGTGTCCCAGTAGGGGAAGGCGGTGTAGTAGGACTGGATTTCCCCCAAAATCTCCGCCGCATAGATGAACAGCAGGATGATAATCTCCAGCGTGTCAGGCAGGTCCACGTGCAGCCGGCGCTCGAAGGCGGAGGGGAGGGTGAAGAGCACCAGGGTGAGCACGCACAGGAGCACATTTTCAAAGTTGCCCCGGAACACCTGGGCCACCAGCATGACAATCACAGAGAGCCGGAGGACAAAGTAGGTGACATACACCGCCTTTTTGGGCTTTTGCGGACGGTTTTCCGGCGCTGCGGCCGGTTGGATTTCTTTCGACATGAACAGTCTCCTTTTCTTGTAGTGTACTGGCGCTGTATGCGCATAGAGTGTGAGAGAGGGGAGGTGAGAGGTATGGATTTGAAGGGCAACCACATTACACTGGGGGAGCTGTGGGACAATCCACGCAGCCGGGCGGTATTCCAGCGGCGCATCCCCATGCTGTCCAAGCACCCGCTGCAGGGGGCGGCCCGCACAGTGACCTTGGAACAGCTGGCGGACTTTCTCGCCAGCTGGCTGCCCGCAGGGGTGATTCAGGGGGTCTTGCAGGATTTGAAGCGGCTTTGAGCAGGGTAAGACTGGAATTTTACTATATCAGGAAAATCCCCCGGCTGTCAATACGGACAGCCGGGGGCGCTGCTTGTCTAGACATTTGCCCGTCAGGGCGCTGGGAAGGTTGTGGTGACAATGCCCCTAAGAATCAAGCCCCATTTACCCTGTGCCCCCTCAAAAAGGCTGGGGGGTGAGAGCGCTCACGACGCCCGGCCTGTCACGCCTCACAACCCGCCGCTGTCCCTCGGCTTCCTTGCGACTCAGGGCAAATCCGGCCGGGCGTTGCCCGCCCTGGGTTTTGCCCTTCGCTCCAGTCCATCCGAGCTACTCCGGGGGCTCAGCGCTTCTCAGTTGTCACGCTTCGCTCCCCTCCGTTTACGCTCGGCTTCCTTGCGACTCAGGGCAAACCCGGCCGGGCGTTGCCCGCCCTGGGCTTTGCCCTTCGCTCCAGTCCATCCGAGCTACTCCGGGGGCTCAGCGCTTCGTGTCTCACCGAGTTCCGCCGCCCGCAGGCGGCGGAATAAAATCCAATTATGTGTTTTCCGGGGACATGCGCCTCGGAAAACACTCTGCTCAGGGGAAATGGGGCGACAATTCCGAAGGAATCGAGCCGCATTTACACTGCATCCCCTCAAAAAAGTCCTTGGACTTTTTTGAAGCGCTCAGCGCTCAGGTGGTGTCACGCTTCGCCTGTTCGCTACGGCTGGCTTCCCTCCGATTCGGGACAGGCATGGCGGGCTGCGCCCGCCTTATGCCTATCCCTCACTCCGGTCCATCCAGCCTGCTCACGACGGCTCAGCGCTCAGGGATTACTTCTACCCAATACCCATCGGGGTCTTCGATGAAGTAGATGCCCATATCCGGGTTTTCAAAGCAGACGCAGCCCATGGCCTTGTGCTTGGCCAGGGAGGCGGCCATATCCGGGGTGGTGAGGGCCAGATGGAACTCGCACTCCCCCAAATCGTACTTCTGGGGATGGTCCCGCAGCCAGGTCAGCTCCAGGCGGAAGGGGGACACGCCGTCCCCCAGGTAGGTGATGAGGAAGCTGCCGTCCTCAGCCCGGATGGGCTCGCCCACAGGCTCCAGGCCCAGCGCCTCCCGGTAGAAGGCCAGGCTCTTGTCCAGGTCGGACACATTGAAGTTGAAATGCTGGAATTGATACATGAGATTGCTCCTATTCCTGAGAAATGGTGATTTGGGGGCGGTGATGGAATCAAAGGCCCTGGGCAATGCGCCGTCCGGCGGGGGTGGCGGCCAGACCGCCCTCCCCCGTCTCCCGCAGGGCGGCGGGCAGGCACCGGCCCACCACCCCCATGGAGTCGATGACTTCATCGCAGGGGATGGGGGTGGACAGACCGGCCAGAGCCATATCTGCACAGGCCAGGGCATTGGTGGCCCCCATGACGTTGCGCTTGATACAGGGCACCTCTACCAGCCCCGCCACCGGGTCGCACACCAGACCCAGCACATTTTGCAGCGCCATGGCGCACCCCGCAGCCATCTGCTGGGGCGTGCCGCCCCGGGCGTGTACCAGGGCGGCGGCGGCCATGCCCGAGGCAGAGCCCACCTCTGCCTGACACCCGCCCTCTGCGCCGGAAATGGAGGCTCGGGCGGCAATCACCTGCCCAAAACCCGCCGCTACGTACAGGCACTCCACCATCTGGGCGTCGGACAGGCCCTCCCGCTCCTGGAGGGGGAGGAGGGCGGCGGGCATCACCCCGCTGGCTCCGGCGGTGGGGGCGGCCACAATGCGCCCCATGCAGGCGTTCTGCTCGCCCACCATGAGGGCGGTGGCAATCACCTGCTGTAGGAAGGGGCCGCACAGGGGGTTGACGGCGGCGGCCATTTTGGCGCCCTCGCCGCCGGACAGGCCGGAGGCCGAGCGCTTTGCCGGGTCGTATTCCGCCACCGAGCGCTTCATCGCCGCCCAGAGGGCCTCCATGCGGGCGTGGCTGTCGGCGCAATCTGCCCCACGGTCCCGGCAGTCCTCCTCCTGCACTGCCTGCCACAGGGGACGATCAGAGGCGGCGGAGAGCAGCTGCTCCACAGATTGAAATGCCATCTCTTACACTCCTTCCATATCCAGATAGGTACACTGCACCACGCCGTCCAGGGCGGCTACGGCACGCCGCAGGTCGTGGGGGAGGGGGAGGTCACACTCGATGACCATCACTGCCAAATCCCCACGGCGGGCCCGGTAGAGCTGCATGGTTGCGATGTTGGCCTTTTGGCTGGAGAGCACCCGGGACACCTCCGCCACCATGCCGGGGCGATCCTCGTTGCGGATGATGAGGGTGGGGGAGGCCCCGGAGAAGGAGGCCTCCAGCCCGTCAATGGCGTTGACCCGAATCCGGCCGCCCCCCAGGGAGGAGGCGGACAGGGTGAGGGTGCGCCCATCGGGGGCGGTGAGGGTGAGGACGGCGGTGTTGGGATGGGCGTCCCGCAGGTCCACCGGGCGGATGGAAATCTCGATGTTGGCGGCCTGGGCCAGGCGGATGCTCTGGGGAATGGCGGGGTCATCGGGGGCCAAATCCAGCAGACCGGCCACCAGAGCCTTGTCGGTACCGTGGCCCGTGCCGGTGGCGGCGAAGGAGCCGTGGAGCTGGATGTCCGCCTTTACGGGGCAAACGCCCAGCAGCCGGCGGGCCACCCGGCCGATGCGCACGGCGCCGGCGGTGTGGGAACTGGAGGGGCCGACCATGATGGGCCCCATGATGTCAAAGATGTTCATCCTGTGGCAAAACCTCCTGAACGGCGCTATGGGGCGGCCTTTCGGTCGCCCCATAGTGTGGAATCATTGTTGGACTTACTTGACCACCTGGGCCTTAATCAGGTTGGTAGAGCCGCTCTTGCCGATGGGCACGCCGGCGGTGATGACCACGGTGTCACCGATGTGCACCAGGTCGCCCTGCTTGGCGTTCTCCACGCACATGGAGAACAGCTCGTCGGTGGAGCTGACCTCGTCGGTGAGGGCGGGCGCCACGCCCCAGGCGATGTTCAGCTGACGGCGCACACGCTCCTCGGGGGTGAGGGCCACCACGGTGCAGCCCGGACGATAGCGGGAGATCATGCGGGCGGTGTAGCCGCTCTGGGTGGCGGCCAGGATGGCGGAGGCCTCCAGGTCAGCGGCGGTCTGGCAGCTGGCATGGCTGATGGCGTCGGTGATGGTGGTGGTGTGGTCCATGGTGTTCTTGCCAAAGCGCTTCCAGTAGTCGATGTCGTTCTCGGCGGCCACGGCAATCTGGGCCATGGTCTGGAGGGCCTCCACGGGGTACTTGCCGGAGGCGGTCTCGCCGGAGAGCATCACGCAGCCGGTGCCGTCAAACACGGCGTTTGCCACGTCGGACACCTCAGCACGGGTGGGACGGGGGTTGCGGATCATGGAGTCGAGCATCTGGGTGGCGGTGATGACGTGCTTGCCCTTGCGGATGGCGGACTTGATCATGCGCTTTTGCACGATGGGCACCTCATAGGCGGGAATCTCCACGCCCAGGTCGCCACGGGCCACCATCAGGCCGTCGGCCACGTCCACAATCTCGTCCAGATTGTCCACGCCCTCGCGGTTCTCAATCTTGGCGATGATGCCGATGTGCTCGCCGCCGTGCTCAGCCAGCACCTTGCGGATTTCCACCACGTCGGAGGCGCGGCGCACGAAGGAGGCGGCGATGAAGTCAAAGTCGTTCTCGGCGGCAAAGCGCAGGTCGGCCTTGTCCTTCTCGGTGAGGGCGGGCAGGGCGATGTGTACGCCGGGGATGTTGATGCTCTTGTTGCTGCCCATCTCGCCGCCGGTGACCACACGGCACAGGATGTCCTGGCCCTGGATGTCGGCAACCTGGAGGTCAATCAGGCCGTCGTCCACCAGAACGTGGCAGCCCACCTCCAGCTCGTTGTGCAGGTTGTCGTAGGTAACAGAGACAATGTCGGAAGTGCCTTCCACCTCACGGGTGGTGAGGGTGAAGTTTGCGCCCTCTGCCAGGTTGATCTTGCCGCAGCCAAAGGCACGCACGCGAATTTCGGGGCCCTTGGTGTCCAGGATGGTGGCAACGGGACGGCCCACAGTTTCACGGGCCTGTCTCAGCTTGTTGAGCATGACCATGTGGGTTTCGTGGTTGCCGTGGGAGAAGTTGAAGCGGGCGGCGTCCATGCCGGAACGAACCAGCTGCTCCAGGACCTCGGGGCGCTCGGTGGCAGGGCCGAGGGTGCATACGATTTTTGTTTTTCTCATTGGGGATACCTCCATTGTCGTTCGAGTTAGAGTTTCCGCATACGCCCTTATCATACACGATTTTGAGCCGTTTGACAATATGGAATCGAGGGAGAATTTATAGGGAAGCGCTGAGCCCCCGGAGCAGCTTGACTGGACCGCAGCGAGGGATAAATTCCAGGCCGGGCGCAGCCCGGCCGAATTTGTCCCGAGTCGGAGGGAAGTCAAGCGTGGCGGAGGGGAGCGAAGCGTGACATCAGGGAAGCGCTGAGCCGTCGGAGTAGCTCGGATGGACTGGAGCGAAGGGCGAAAACAGGGAAGCGCCCGAGCCGTTATGAACGGCTCGGGCGCTTTGTGTCTCACAGAGTTTTGCCGTCCGCAGACGGCAAAATGAAATCCAATCTGGTGTTTTCCGGGGACATGCGCCTCGGAAAACACTCTGCTCAGGGGAAATGGGGCGACAATTCCAGAGGAATATAGAGCCCAATTTCCCCTGAATCCCCCTCACAAAAGTCCTTGGACTTTTGTGAGCAGGCTCACGATTCGGAACAAAACCGGGTGGCTCCGCCCCCCCTGGGTTTTATTCCTCACTTCGCTCCATCCAGCCTGCTCACGACGGCTCGGACGCTTCTTGTTTCGATACCAGCGCCCACTCGACACGCCGGTCGGTGAGCTCCTGCACCTTGATGTGCAGGCCGCAGGTATCCACCTCCACCAGGCTGCCGTCCTGGGGGATGACGGAGAGCTGGGCGAAAATCAGCCCGCCCAGGGTATCGTACTCCTCGTCGCTGGGGAAGTCCACCTGAAGGGTTTCAGACACCAGCTCCAGGGGGCAGGAGCCGGATATGCGCCACAGGTTTTCCTCCAGCTGCTCGATGTCCTTCTCCTCCTGGGGGTCAAACTCGTCGTAGATGTTGCCCACAATCTCCTCCAACAGGTCCTCCATGGTCACCAGACCGGAGGTGCCGCCGTATTCATCCACCACAATGGCCATGTGCACCTTTTTGCTCTGCATATCTCGGAAGAGCACGTCGGTGCGCACCGATTCAGGCACAAAGTAGGCGGGGCGGAGCAGCTCCCGCAGGGCTTTGGGATGGGGCTGCTGGGTGTTGAGCAGATATTCCCGGGTGCTGAGAATGCCCACGATGTCATCGGCATCCTCTTCGTAGACGGGGAAGCGGGACATACCCGACTCCCGAATGGTGCGCAGAATCTCGTCGGCGGGATCCTCTGCCCAGATGAGCACCATGTCTGTGCGGTGGACCATGACGTCCTCCGCAGTGGTGTTGTTGAATTCAAAGATATTTTCGATGAGCTCTTTTTCTGACGACTCAATGGCCCCTCGCTCCTCGCCCAGGTCCACCATCATACGGATTTCGTCCTCGGACACGGCCTCCTCGTCGGCCTTGGGGTCGATGTGGAGCAGGCGGAGCACGCCGTTGGTGGACACAGAGAGGAACCAGATGATGGGACGGAACACGGTGGCCACCGCAGTGACAGGGCCGACGGCGAGCCGGGCCACGGCCTCGGTCTTTTTCATGGCGATGCGCTTGGGAACCAGCTCGCCCAGCACCAGGCTGAAGTAGGACAGGATGATGGTGATGAGCACCACCATCATGGTGTTCAGCGTTGCGCTGGGGATGGCTCGAAAGCCCAAATCCTCGGTGAGCCAATGCACCAGGGGGTCAGAAAAGCTGTCGGCCGCAAATGCGGAGGACAGAAAGCCCGCCAGGGTGATGGCAATCTGGATGGCGGAGAGGAAATTGTCCGGCTTCTGCATCAGCGCCAGAAGTTTCGCAGCAGGTTTGTCGCCCTCCTCAGCTTGCTTGCGCAGCTTCGTCTCCGACAGGGAGATGACCGCAATCTCTGCCGCAGCAAAGAACGCATTAATCAAGATGAGGACTGTGAGCACAAGAATTGGTATTAACGGGTCGTCCAAAAATAAGTACCCTCCTAAATATGGAAATCTGTTGGATTTGCTCTGAACCAGAGCGCAGATTCTAATTCCATAGTATAGCACAAATTTTTGGAAATGCAAGAGGTTTTTTTAGAAGAAGTGCGAAGCCCCCGGAGCAGCCCGGTTGGACTGAAGCGAGGAATAGCCATGACAGGCGGGCGAAGCCCGCAATGGCTGTTCCGAGTCGGAGGGAAGAAGCGAAGCGTCCGAACCCCGCCGCCCCTCGGATGGACTGGAGCGAAGGGCAAAGCCCAGGGCGGGCAAGGCCCGGCCGGGTTTGCCCTGAGTCGTAGGGAAGCCGAGGGACAGCGGTGGGTTGTGAGGCGTGACAGGCCGGGCGTCAGCGGAGGGAGGCGTAGCATGACAAAGCGGAAGCGTCCGAGCCGTTGCGAACAGCCCGGATGGACCGGAGCGAAGGGCAAAGCCCAGGGCGGGCAAGGCCCGGCCGGGTTTGCCCTGAGTCGGAGGGAAGCCGAGGGACAGCGGCGGGTTGTGAGGCGTGACAGGCCGGGCGTAAGCGGAGGGAGGCGTGGCATGACAATGAAGAAGTGTCCAATCCCTGCCCCCAAAGCCCCAGGACTTTTTTGATGGGGGTATGGGGAATAGGGCTCGATTTCTGGGGAATTGTCGCCATGGGGTCAGGAGGTTTTCCAATGGCAAAGCCATAACCGGATATGCTGATTTTACTTCCGGATTTGTTCAGCAATATAGGTATTGTTGAGCCAGAAGCACTGCTTAGTCATCATACGTCCATCGGGGAGCGGTAATTTATCGGCGGCGTTCTTTCCGTGAGGCCGAACATGAGCTACGCGATTATCGGTACGCTTGGGTAGGTTGTTTCTCACACCCTGAGGAGTATGGATAAGTTGTACACCTTCTCGAATGATTTGTACAGTTTTCTCCCAAACACGATGAACCTCGTCAAGGTCTGCATCTGGGATGTTCCAGAACTGGATACGGTCAAATACTAACTCACCAGCATCGTTTTCCTGAAAGATAACGAATAAGAACTTTGTAGGGGCAAGGTAGTTGCGGAGCGTGGACTCTTCCCACTCTTCCTGGCTTAACTTGATAAAATCAAAGGTGGGGAAGGACATACTCTCTTTAATAGTTCCATTACGCCGGACTCGGATGGTTTTAGGTACGATGCTTGCTTTTTGAAATTCGTCGGTATATGCGATTTTTCCGGAAACGCCGAGCATCTTGGCCAGCAGGACCTCGTTAAGGTTTTTGGCCTTACAGGCAAGCCCGAATCGATTCTGTAGTTGATTTTGAGTCAATCCAATATATGGAGAAACTGTATCGATGATATGCTGTTCAAAGTTTTGTGTCTGTAAGATGCTGGGGTCTTTGATGATGCGTTCATTTTGTTTGTTTCCGAAGATATACGCATTCAAGATATGCGTCATATAGGAGGCTTTCAAAGCGTAAGCTCTCTGCTTTGCGGGAATATCAGAAAAGGGCTGCTGGCGGACAGTTTTTGCGTTGGTACCTTTAGTGCAGGCAGACAGATACATCGTGTCGCCCTCGGAAATCAGATGGGCATTGCCCGAGCGGACTTTATTCATAATGGTTTCCCAGTCATGCTCGATGATGGCCAAATCTTCTTCTGGGAAACTGAACAAGACTGCTTTGTCGATAGTGTACTCGCTCTTGGGAACGTCGTACCTGTGTTCATAGGACATGAGCAATAATGTTTGGCATTTATGCCAGAAGGAGCTGGTTCTAAGGGTTTTATCATACTCGGTCATGTAATCGATGATATTGCAGACCAAGCGCTCCTTTGCACGAATATCCCCCGATTTGCGAACATAAGGCGTGACCTTAAGTTCTACACCTGCCTCGGGAAAGTCGGGCGCAGCTTCGGAGTTAGGAGTATAGCCAAACCAGCTCTCCTCAACAACGGTTCCAATGGCACCTTTGCCGGTCTGAATCCGTCCGGTCTTATCGATGTCCCGCATGGGAATGCCGATCACTTCTTTGGCTCTTTTGAGAATGGATGCTTTGGTAGTATAGGTTGTTCCTTCCACAAAAATCACCTTGATTTCAGAATTCAAAAATAGTTCTTGATCTTTTGACACAGATGTGTTATACTGACACAGCTATATAGGCATGCCTATTATATCAAATCGAGAGGTGATACGAAAGTGGCTAACAACAAAAAGAATGTTCGTGTAGTCGAGCTTTTTGCTGGCGTCGGCGGTTTCCGTGTTGGCCTCGAAAGATGTGCCAAGGATGTATTTCAGACCGTATGGGCAAATCAATGGGAACCTGGTCAAAAAGGACAGTGGGCATATAAGTGCTACTCGGAACATTTTGGTGAAAAGGCAAATTGCGTAAATCGGGACGTTGCGACGGTGATTGAACAGGTACCGGAACACGATTTGCTGGTAGGAGGTTTTCCTTGCCAAGATTATTCTGTGGCGAGCACTGGTGCAAAGGGTATCGAAGGTGAAAAAGGTGTCCTTTGGTGGTCAATCAACGATATTGTACGTAAAAGACACCCGAAATTTATCCTGTTGGAAAATGTCGATCGTCTTTTAAAATCCCCATCAAAGCAGCGTGGCCGAGATTTTGGTGTTATTCTCAAATGTTTATGTGATGAAGGTTACGCTGTTGAGTGGCGTGTCATCAATGCGGCGGAATATGGGGAAATCCAGCGCCGCCGTCGAACGTTCATTTTCGCATGCAAGGATACAACGAAGCAGTTTGCTCGTATCAAAGAGCATATGGAAGGCCAGAATGCCTTCGATTGGTTGACTAAGCGTGGATTCTTTGCAGAAAGTTTCCCTGTCAAGCAGGAACATAACAAAAAGAAGAAAAACACAGAACTGGATTTACACGATTACGGTGACCTGGTGAATATAAGCGACACATTTAAGGGTGTGTTTCATAACGGCGGTGTAATGTGTGGTGGGAAAATTTATTCGGAAGAGTTGAGTTCCGACTATACTGGTCCACAGAAACTGTTGGGAAATATTGTTTTTGAGGAACCTATAGAGGAAAAGTATTTTATTTCCCAAGACCAGATGCCAAAATGGGAATATATGAAAGGTGCTAAAAAAATTGAACGTACTTCTAAAGAGGGGTTTTGCTATCAGTTTTCAGAAGGAGCCATTGCATTTCCTGACCCGCTGGATCGACCGGCCAGAACGATGCTGACTAGCGAGGGTACGGCAAACCGTAGCAGTCATGTCATTGTAGATAAGATTACTGGAAGATATCGCAGATTGACACCAGAAGAATGTGAGCGCATCAATGGTTTTGATGCGGGTTGGACCGACACTGGCATACCAGAGAGGCAGAGATACTTCGTTATGGGTAATGCCCTTGTAGTTCCACTAATTGAAAAAATGGGTGAGGAAATCCTGAAAATTATGTAAAGAAAGGGGCGCACTGTTATTGGTGTGTCCCTTGTTTTTTAACAGAAGCGTCCGAGCCGTTGCGAACAGCCCGGATGGACTGGAGCGAAGGGCAAAGCCCAGGGCGGGCAAGGCCCGGCCGGGTTTGCCCTGAGTCGTAGGGAAGCCG
>CALXDR010000039.1 GCA_944387115.1 uncultured Oscillospiraceae bacterium | reverse complement strand
AGGATAAAGACAATCTCGGTTAAGTTCTTTTTCATGATGATTCCTCCCATATAGAAAAACTGTGACTGCTTTTGCTTGCAGTCACAGTATAGGGGGAAGCCTCTTCGATTTGGTCGCATAAGAAGCGACATTACAGGCAAGCCATCCGCCGCTGTGCATCTGGAAGCGCTTCAATGGATAATGGACGGCACAACCATAGTGTCTTTGATTTGTCCGCTCGAAGCTGTATTCGGCAGGCTCAACGCTAAGCGGGCTTGGGCTGGTTTCTCACATACAGAAAGAAGCCAGCAATGCGCTCACATTGCTGGCTTCTTGGCGCAGCGGGTGGGATTCGAACCCACGTGCAGTTTCCTGCAAACTGATTTCGAGTCAGCCCCGTTATGACCACTTCGATACCGCTGCCTATTCCATTACGCCCAACGGGAACAGGGCCCTACTAGGATACCCCATTCCTCGCCGATTGTCAATGGTTTTCTTATCATTCCCTGTGGGGGCGGGAAAGATACCTCCTCCCCGCCCCGGGACGCTCACTGAATCACGGTTTTCTTCTGCCAACGGCCGCTGCGGTAGCGCCACACATAGACGATGACCCGGAACAGCCAATCGGAGAACCAGGCAATCCACACGCCGATGAGTCCCACATGGAACCCACGGCACAGCACCACGCACACACCCACACGGAACACCCACATGGACAGCGCAGAAATACTGGCCGAGAAGCGCACATCCCCTGCCGCCCGCATGGCATTGGGCAGGGTAAAGGCGGGCACCCAGAGCACCATCTTCACCAGGCCGATGAGGCACATCAGCCGGAAGGTCGCGGCGGCACTGTCCGCCCCCATGCCGGACACTCGGGTGATCACCGGGGTCATGGCCACCATAAACAGGGACATCACCGCCAGGATACCCTCCGCAATCCAACAAAACTGCCTTGTATACCGCTTGGCCTCATCCACACGCCCGGCGCCCATACACTGCCCGGCCACGGTGAGCAGCCCGATTCCAATGGCCTGGCTGGGCATCGCCGCCACCAGCTCCAGGGTCTGCGTCATGGCCTGGGTCGCCATAGCCGCCGTGCCCAGGGTGGACACTGTGGACTGCACCGCCAGTTTTCCCAGCTGGAACATGGAATTTTCCAGCCCAGTGGGCACTCCCACTCGGAACACCATGCCAATCATCTCACGATCGGGCCGTATCCTGGCATAGTCCCGGATGGACACCTCCAGTTTGGGGCTGCGCAGCGCCGCAAGCAGCACCACCGCACTGAGCACACGGGAGAACAGCGTGGACAGCGCCGCACCCACAACGCCCCATCCAAGCCCGAAAATCAGGACACTGTTTCCGATGATATTGGTCACATTGGCCATGGCCACCACCGCCATGGGGGGCGCTGCGTGTCCGCTGGCTCGAAAGACCGCTGAGGCCGTCTGCTGGGCCGCCACAAAGGGATAGGAAAGGGCTGTAACCAGGAAATACTCCACCGCCTGATTCAGAACCTCCTGCTCCGCCTGACCGAAAATCAGCTGCACCAGCGGCCGGCGGAAAATCAGACACACCACAGACACCGCCACACTGAGGGTCACACTGATCAGCAGCACCTGGCGGGCGGCCTGATTGGCCTTCTCCCTCTCCCTGCGCCCCAGGTACTGCGAACAGACAATCACGCCCCCTGCCGCCATGGCCGCCAGCAGGTTCAGCATCAGCGTATTGATGGAATCCACCAGCGACACTGCGGAAATGGCCGACTCCCCCACTCTGGTGACCATCATGGTATCCACAATCCCCATCATGCCGGACAGCATCTGCTCCAGCATCAGCGGGATGAGCAAGGCGGTGATTTGACGACGGGTAAACACGCACACACTCCCTTTCCCCTTCTCACTCCAAACGGAAACCGCAGCAGGCCTGCCCACTGCGGTCGTTGTTTCCCATTGTAGCACACTTGACAGAAAAACAAAAGGGGAAAACCTCCAAACTTCCCCGAAAAAACGCAGCCCCTTCCCGGCGCTTTCCCCTGCCCGTCCTGCGCCCCATTTCCCGCCCCTTTGCAGCGCTGCCCTGTTAGGATGCTTATGCCTCCACCCCGCCTTTATCTGTAAATTTTTTGCAATCCTTTCGTCAAGTTCTCTTTTTCATGGATACAGTCAAATTGCACAGCTTTTCCGCCGTTTCTTCCGGCCAAAATTCGCCCATTCTCAATTTTTCGTACCTTTCAAAAAGAAAAGTGGGTTGCAAGGCCCTATCCTGCCAAAGTCTTTACTATTTCTTACTTCGTTTTTGTGCTTTTGTTTAAGCAGTTCCTGATACGCCCTTTTGTTTTTGTGCACCTTGACTTTTTACCCGGCGTAAAGTATAATTGGACAGTAAAATCGTGCCACCCAGAGTTTGCGGCGGGCGTGCACGACCTTGGAGGTACACACCATGAAACACAACGAGCAACTGATGGAGGCGTTGGAACGCTTCTCCGCAGGGAGCAGCGGGGACGCCTACCGCTTTATGGGCTGCCATCGCCAGGTACGGGACGGACAGTCCGGGTTTGTGTTCCGAGTCTGGGCGCCCAATGCCAAAAGCGTGCGGGTTCTAGGGCGCTTTAACAACTGGGACACCGCCGTTGCGCCTATGGAGCGGATCACCCCTTCCATTTGGGAGGCATTTGTCCCCAATGCACAGGTCTATGACGAGTATAAGTATTACATCGAGCGCCCAGACGGCAGCTTTGCCTATAAAAGCGACCCCTATGCCGTGCACGCCAGCACCCGCCCCGCCACCGACAGCAAGGTATTTGACCTGGAGGGCTTCCGCTGGTCCGACGGCGTGTACCGCCGCAACCGGAGCCGGAAAAACCCGTTGAAAAGCCCGGTCAACATCTATGAAGTACATCTCGGCTCCTGGAAGCGGCATGAAGACGGCAGCTTCTACACCTACCAGGAATACGCCCACGAGCTGGCTGCCTATTGCTCGGATATGGGATATACCCACGTGGAGCTGCTCCCCGTGAGCGAATACCCCTACGACCCCTCCTGGGGCTATCAGGTCACCGGCTACTACGCTCCCACCTCCCGCTACGGAACCCCCCATGACTTCATGGAGTTTGTGAACATCTGCCACAAGGCGGGCATCGGCGTGATTTTGGACTGGGTGGGCGCCCACTTCCCCAAGGACGCCCCCGGCCTGTATGAATTTGACGGCACCTGCTGCTATGAGTCCTCCGACCCTCTGATGAAGGAACACCCGGAATGGGGCACCCGCATCTTTGACTACTCCCGGTTCGAGGTGCGCTCCTTCCTCATCTCCAACGTGCTCTACTGGTTAGACTACTATCACATCGACGGCATCCGGGTGGACGCCGTGGCCTCCATGCTCTACCTGGACTACGGCCGGCAGGGCGGTCAATGGCGTCCCAATAAGGACGGCGGAAACATTAACCTAAACGCCGTGGAGTTCCTACAGGCGATGAACTCCGCCGCCTACGCCTTCGACCCCTCGGTGCTGATGATTGCCGAGGAATCCACCGCCTTCCCCAAGGTCACACAGCCGGTATACAACGGCGGCTTGGGCTTTGGTTTCAAGTGGAACATGGGCTGGATGCACGATATGCTGGACTATATGTCCACCGACCCCCTGTTCCGCAAGGGCTGTCACAACAACATCACCTTCTCCCTAACCTATGCCTTCTCGGAGAATTTCATTTTGCCCCTCTCCCACGACGAGGTGGTGCACGAAAAGTGCTCCCTCATCAACAAAATGCCGGGAGATTACGACGCCAAGTTCCAGAACCTGCGGGCCTTCTACGGCTATATGATGACCCATCCGGGCAAAAAGCTCCTCTTCATGGGGGGCGAATTCGGACAGTTCATCGAATGGGACTTCCAAAAGCAGCTGGACTGGTTCCTGCTGGACTATGACAAGCACCGTCAGCTCCAGCAGTATGTACGGGATTTGAACCATTTCTATCTGGAGCATCCCGCACTATGGCAAAATGACGCCGATTGGCACGGCTTCCAGTGGATTGCCTGCGACGACAACGCCCAAAGTGTCATCGCCTTCCGCCGCATAGACGCCAAAGGCAAGGAGATTATCGTGGTGTGCAACTTCTGCCCTGTGGAGCGCAAGCGCTACTGCGTGGGTGTGGAGAAGGCGGGCAGCTACAAGCCGGTGCTCTCCAGTGATGCGGCCAAATACGGCGGCACCGGGGTGCGCCTGCGCACGGTGAGCACCAAGAACAAGCCCATGCACGGGCAGGAGCATTGCCTGGAGCTGACCCTGCCGCCCATGTCCACGGTGTTTTACGAGCGGGTGCCCCATGCCGCCCGGGGAGGGAAGAAATCCACCCGCCGCACCCCCGCTCGCGCCGCCAAGCGCATGGCAGAGCAGGGCACAGGCCAAAAGCAACCATCCAAACCGGCAAAGTGAGGGAGAGCGTACCAAAACAAGACTGAGCAGACCGTTTCCCGGTGTATCTCAGATACGCCGCATTGAAAAACACACACTATTTAGGGGGGACTCCTTGTGATTGAACGGAAAAAGGAATGTATCGCCATGCTGCTGGCCGGTGGCCAGGGCAGCAGACTGTATGTACTGACCGAAAACACTGCAAAGCCCGCCGTACCCTTTGGCGGCAAGTACCGTATCATCGACTTTTCGCTGTCCAACTGCGTCAACTCCGGCATTGACACCGTTGGCATTCTCACCCAGTATCAGCCGCTGGAGCTGAATGACTACATCGGCAACGGGCAGCCCTGGGACCTGAACCGCAACTTCGGCGGCGCCCACGTCCTGCCGCCCTATACCAAGACCTCCAACAACGAGTGGTATAAGGGCACCGCCAATGCCATTTACCAAAACATCCCCTTCATCGAGCGCTACCAGCCGGAATATGTGGTCATCCTCTCCGGCGACCACATTTACAAGATGGATTACAGCAAAATGCTCCAATTCCACAAGGAGAAGGGCGCTGAGTGCACCATCGCCGTGATCACCGTGGACCCGGAGGACGCCACCCGCATGGGCATTATGAGCACCGACGAGAACAATGCCATCACCGACTTCGAGGAAAAGCCCGCCCACCCCAAGAGCAACCAGGCCTCCATGGGCGTGTACATCTTCACCTGGGAGGTGCTCAAGCAGTACCTCATCGAGGACGAGGCCGACCCCAACTCGGAGAACGACTTTGGCAAAAACGTCATCCCCGCATTCCTCCGCGACGGCCGCCGGGCCTTTGCCTATCCCTTTGACGGGTATTGGAAGGACGTGGGCACCCTGGGCAGTCTGTGGGACGCCAATATGGATTTGCTCGACCCCAACGATCCCCTGGATATGCGCAACCCCCGCTTCAAGGTCTACTCCCGCAACTACGCCAGCCCCTCCACCCTGCTGGCCCCCGGCTCCAAGGTGAGCAACTCCTTTGTGGCAGAGGGCTGCCGCATTGAGGGCACCGTGGAGAACTCCGTACTGTATACCGGGTGCGTGGTGGAGGCCGGCGCCTCGGTGTCCGGCGCAGTGGTCATGCCCAACACCGTGGTCAAACGGGACAGCAAGGTTCATTACGCCATCGTGGGCGAGGGCTGCACCATCGAGTCCGGCGTCACCATCGGCCTGCGTCCCGAGGAGCGGGGCGAGGAAGCGTGGGGCATCAGCGTGATTGGCCACGGAAAGACCATCCCCACCGGCACCGTGATCAAGCCTAAGGAAATCGTGTAAGGGAGGCCCGCAGATATGAACATGACTGGTATCATCTTCTCTGAGATGTGCAACGACAACCTCAACGCATTCACCCTGGACCGCAACATGGCAGCCATCCCCTTTGGCGGCCGCTACCGCCTGGTGGACTTCCCCCTGTCCAACATGGTCAACTCCGGCATTACCAATGTGGCTGTGGTGGCAAAGCAGCACTACCACTCCCTGATGGACCATCTGTCCAAATCTCAGGAGTGGGATTTGAACCGCAAAAACGGCGGTCTGCTCATCCTCCCCCCCTTCGTCAACGGCAGCTTCAGCCAGACCCACCGGGGCAAGCTGGACGACCTGCGCAACGCCCTGATTTATCTGGAGGATGCAGACACCCCCTATGTCCTGCTGGCTGACGCCCATGTGATTTACAACCTGGACTACCGCCTGGTGCTCCAGTCCCACATTGACAGCGGCTGCGACATCACTCTGGCCGCCACCTGCCAGACCGAAGCCACCCAGGAGCCCTACGGCATCGTCATGGAGGCGGGCGACGACCTGCGGGCCACCTCCTTCGCAGTGGATACCCAGGCCGCCCCCGGCGCCTACACAGGCATGGGCGTGTGCATCATGAGCCGGGAAAAGCTCATCCAGGTGGTGCGGGATTACACCGCCAGAGGTTCCTACGACCTGTACCGGGACTTCGTTCAGGCCCAGTTCAACCAGGGCAATCTGAGCATCAACGTCTACCACTTCCAGGACGTGGTGCTCCACATCCGCAATGCAGAGGAGTACATCGCCAACAACCTCTCCCTCACCCAGCCTGAGATTGCCTCCGCCCTGTTCCGCACCGACGCCCCCATCTATACCCGTGTCCACGACGAGGTGCCCGCCTACTACGGCATGGACTGCGATGTATCCGGCTGCATCATTGCCGACGGCTGCATCATCGAAGGCTCCGCCCAGCACTGCGTCATTTCCCGCGGGGTGCGCATCGGAAAGGGCGCTGTGGTGAAGGACTGTATCATCATGCAGGGCAGTGTTGTGGGCGAGGGCGCCGTGCTGGAGCACGTGGTTGTGGATAAATGGGCCACCATCTCCGCCGGCACCGAGCTGAAGGGCGCCCCCAACTCCCCGGTGATCATTCGCAAAGGAGCAACCGTATGAAAATCTTACTTGCCTCCAGTGAAGCCGCCCCCTACATCAAGACGGGCGGCCTGGGCGATGTGGCCGCCGCCCTCCCCAAGGCACTTTGCAACACCCCAGGCACCGAGGTGTGCATCTTCCTGCCCTACTACAAGTCCATCAAGGAGAACCCCAAGTTTCAGCTGGAGTACCTGACCAACTTCTTCATCCCCCTGTCCTGGCGCAGCGTGTATGCCGGCCTGTTCCGCGCCCAGAGCAAGGAGGGCGGGCCGGTGTACTACTTCATTGACAACGAGTACTACTTCTACCGGGACAATGCCTACGGCTATTTTGACGACGGCGAGCGGTTCGCCTTCTTCTCTAAGGCGGTTTTGGAGGCGCTGATGCACCTGGATTGGTACCCGGACGTCATTCACGCCAACGACTGGCAGACCGCCCTCATCCCCGTGTTCCTCCAGGCCTTTTACCAGAACCTCCCCGCCTACCAGTCCATCCGGACGCTGTTCACCATTCACAACATGGAGTACCAGGGCAAAGCCCCCGACTCCTTCGTGGACGAGTGCCTGGGACTGCCCGACAGCTGGAAGGGCACCATGCAGTTTGACGGCTGCACCAACCTGATGAAGGCGGCCATTCTCACCGCGGACCGGGTGAGCACCGTCTCCCGCACCTACGCCTATGAAATCCAGAACCCCTATTACGCCCACGGCCTGCACAACATCCTGCAGGAGTACAGCTACAAGCTCTCCGGGGTGGTCAACGGCATTGACACCGAGGTGTTCAACCCCGCCACCGACCCCCTCATCCACGCCAACTTCACCAAAAAGAATGCGGCAAAGCAAAAGCTGGCCAACAAGCGCTACTTGCAGGATAAGCTGGGGCTGGAACGGCGGGACGACGTGCCCATGGTTGCCATGATTACCCGCCTGGTGGGCCACAAGGGGCTGGATCTGGTGCAGGCTGTGATGGACGATTTGATGTGGGACGACATTCAGCTGGTGGTCATCGGCACCGGAGATCAGCAGTACGAGGATATGTTCCGCTGGCACGCCTCCTGCCACCCAGACAAGATGTCCGCCAACATCGTCTTTGACAACCAGCTGGCCCACCAGACCTATGCCAGCGCCGACATCATGCTCATGCCCTCCAAGCAGGAGCCCTGCGGCCTGACCCAGTTGATTGCCATGCGCTACGGCACCATCCCCGTGGTGCGGGAGACCGGCGGCCTGTTTGACACCGTGCCCGCCTATAACCCGGAGACCCAGGAGGGCCGGGGCTTCACCTTCAAAACCTATAACGCACACGATATGCTCGATGCCATCCGCCGTGCCGCCACCCTCTATCACGACACCAAAGCCTGGAACACCCTGCGGGGCATTGATATGGACTATGACAGTTCTTGGGCGCATTCTGTCGAAGAGTATTGGCAAATCTATCGTTCTATGGTAGACTAAGAGGGTACTGGTTACCCGTCCTTTGTGCCGAGACATTTGTGCATGATAAAAGGACAGCCCGCAATCCACGGGCTGTCCTTTTCCTGGGTGTGGCGTGACCTTCCCCAGTCCTGCATGGCGGAGGCCTCTGCCCCCCTGTATCGGCAGCCCCCAAACCCCTGCCCGCCCCCTGGTGGAACGGGCCGTCTGGAGTTATGAATATGAGAGAAATGCAATTTAACAGCCTGTCTGGGCGGTACAAGCGCCCATTCGGCTGCCTGAAGCAGCACCAGCTCTGCCAGCTCATGGTGGAGGTCCCCAAAGATTGCCCCCTCACCCATCTGGAAGTGGTGGTGGAGTGTGAGACTGGCTATGCACTGCGGGTATCCTTCACCCGTGAGGGGGAGAGTCAGGACTACTGGGAGTATCGCACCGAGTTCTCCCTCCCCCGCCCCGGTCTATATTTCTACCACTTTGACGTCCAGCTCATCCACACCTCCTTCACCCTCTACCGCGCCGGTGAAACCGGTTTGCGGGCCAACGAGGGGGACAGCTGGCAAATCACCTGCTATCCCGAGGACTTCAATCCCCCGGAGGACTTTCAGGGCGCAGTGATGTATCAGATTTTCCCCGACCGGTTTTACCGCGCCGGGACCTGCGACCTCCAAGGCAAGCTGCAGCCCTATTGGGTGCACGAGCAGTGGGGAGAAACGCCCCATTACCTCCCCGATGCCAACGGAGAAATTCTCAACAACGACTTTTTCGGGGGCAACCTCAAGGGCATTGAGAAGAAGCTGAATTATCTGGCCTCCCTGGGCACGGATGTGATCTACCTCAACCCCATCTGCATGGGCTTCTCCAACCACCGGTACGACACCGCCGATTACAAGCGGGTAGACCCCATGCTGGGCACTGACCAGGACTTTGCCGACCTGTGTGCCGCCGCCCATGCCCTGGGCATGAAGGTGGTGCTGGACGGGGTATTCTCCCACACCGGCAGCAACAGCGTGTATTTTGACAAAAACCACCTGTTTGGAAACGGCGCAGTGAGCAACCCCAACTCCCCCTACCGCAGCTGGTACGATTTCCAGCACTACCCCGACCAATACACCTCCTGGTGGGGCATTGCAACCCTGCCCTGCGTCAACGAGATGGACGACTCCTTCCTGGACTACATCGTGCGTGACGCCAACAGTGTCATTGCCCATTGGATGGGACTGGGTGCCGACGGGTTCCGGCTGGATGTGGCCGACGAGCTGCCCGACGCCTTCATCGCCGCCTTCCGCAAGCGGCTCAAGGAGCTCAACCCCGACGCCTGGCTCATTGGCGAGGTGTGGGAGGACGCCTCCAATAAAATCAGCTACGGGGTGCGCCGGCAGTATTTTTCCGCCGGTGAGCTGGACGGCGTGATGAACTACCCCTTCCGCAACGCCATTCTGGGCTTTATGTCCAACAGCGACGGGGACGCCTTCCGCCGTCAGATTATGTCCATCGTGGAGCACTACCCCGCCCCCGTCCTCCACAGCGTGATGAACAGCCTGTCCACCCACGACACCCCCCGCATTCTCACCCTGCTGGGCGCTCCCTTCCACGGCAGTAAGGAGGATAAGGCCCGCCACGCCCTAGCGCCCGAGGAGCGGGAGCAGGCCATCCGGCGGGAGCAGGTGGCGGCGATGCTGCAGTTTACCCTGCCGGGCAGCCCCTGTATCTACTACGGGGACGAGGCCGGGCTGGAGGGCCACGAGGACCCCTTCAACCGCCGCTGCTTCCCCTGGGGCAACGAGCATATCGAGCTGATGAACTTCTACCGGATGCTCTCCCGGCTCAAGCATACCTACCACGCCCTGCGCCGGGGAGATATCTTCTTCCTGCCCGCCCCTCCCCAGTGTATCTGCTACATCCGGCAGCACCAGGGCAGCCAGATTCGGGTTCTGGTCAGCGGCGGGCAGGGGTGCAGCGTACCCCGCTCGGGTAAGGTTTTGCTGCTCCACAACGGCACAGCGTCCGACGACCAGGTGACCCTGGCTCCCTGGGGCGGCGTGATCATCGAAGAAGGAGAGAGACAACAATGAATCAAGCTTGTTTTGGTGTAGACATTGGCGGCACCTCGGTGAAGCTGGGCCTGGTCAGCCGCTCTGGAGAACTGCTCACAAAGGTGGAATTCCCCTCCGAGAAGGAGCAGTGTGCCATGTTTGATGAAATCGCAGCCCAAATCCAGTCCATCCGGGACCGCTTCCCCCTGGTGGAGTGCGTGGGGGTGGGCGTGGGCGTCCCCGGCCCTGTGCTGGAGCAAAAGCGGGTGCTGGGCTGCGTCAATCTCAACTGGGGTGAAATCGATGTATCCCAGGAGCTGTCCAGCCGTCTCTCCCTCCCCGTGCGGGTGGAGAACGACGCCAATCTGGCCACATTGGGCGAGATGTGGCAGGGCGCCGGTCAGGGCCACCGCAACCTGGTCATGCTCACCGTGGGCACCGGTGTGGGCGCAGGCGTCATCGCCGACGGGCGGATTATCGACGGCTGTGTGGGCGCCGCCGGTGAGGCCGGTCACATCCCCATGCCCTACCACACCGATTGGAGCTGCTCCTGCGGCAAAACCGGCTGTCTGGAGGTCACTGCCTCCGCCACCGGCATCATCCGGGCGGCCAAGGAATACGCCCCCTTCAAGGATATGCTCTCTGTCACTGCCAAGGACGTATTTGACGCGGCCAAGGCGGGCAATGAGGACGCCCAGCGGGTGGTGGACGAGGCGGGCGCCTGCCTGGGCATGGCCACGGCTATGATTGGCTGCATCGTCAATCCAGAGCTGTTTCTCATCGGCGGCGGCGTGTCTGCCGCAGGACGTATGCTCCTCACCCCCATTGAGGAAGCCTATCGCAAGTGGGTATTCGCCCCTTGCCGCAACGCCCGCTTCGCACTTGCCGAGCTGGGCAACAACGCCGGGATTTACGGTGGTGCGGGCCTGTTCTTCTGCCAGGCGTAATTTGCACCCCGTGTTCCAAGATAACCCTATCTTTTCACCACAAAGGAGATGCCATTATGTTGAATCTTGATCTGAACAAGCTGGCCCCTCACGTCACCGCCGAGGCCCTCCAGGGCATGAGCGAGGAGCTGTCCGCCGCCCATGCCAAGCTGTATGACCCCACCGCCCCCGGCTCTGATTTCACCGGCTGGGTGCGTCTGCCCGAGAACTATGACAAAGAAGAGTTCGCCCGCATCCAGAAGGCGGCAGCCAAGATTCGCCAGGATTCCGATGTGCTGGTGGTTGTGGGCATCGGCGGCTCTTACCTGGGCGCCCGTGCCGCCCTGGAGGTGTTCCCCTCTGACGGGCCTGAAATCTGCTTTGTGGGCTGCTCCCTCAGCCCCAACGAGATTCAGTCGGTGCAGAAGAAGGTGGCGGGCAAGAACTGGTCCATCAATGTCATTTCCAAGTCCGGCGGCACCACCGAGCCCGCCATCGCCTTCCGCATTTTCCGTGATATGCTGGTGGCGCAGTACGGCCAGCAGGCCAACAGCCGCATCTATGCCACCACCGACAAGGCCCGGGGCGCACTCAAGACCATTGCTGACCGCAACGGCTGGGAGAGCTTCGTCATCCCCGACAACGTGGGCGGCCGCTTCTCCGTGCTCACCGCTGTAGGTCTGCTCCCCATCGCCGTGGGCGGCACAGACATTGAGGCCCTCATGGCCGGTGCAGCCGACGCCATGAACCGCTATGACCTGCGCTCCATGGAGAATCCCGTGTGGCAGTATGTCGCCGCCCGCAACCTGCTCTACCGCCAGGGCAAGACTGTGGAAATCTACTGCAACTACGAGCCCTCCTACACCTTTGTGGGCGAGTGGCTTAAGCAGCTGTTCGGCGAGTCCGAGGGCAAGGACGGCAAGGGCATCTTCCCTGCCTCCGCACAGTTCACCACCGACCTGCACTCCCTGGGCCAGTATATCCAGGACGGCGAGCGCATCCTGATGGAGACTGTGCTCTATGTGGATGACACCGGCTGTGATGTCACCCTCCCCTCCAGCGAGGACGACGGCGATAACCTGAACTACCTGGCGGGCAAGCCCCTGAGCTTCGTGCGTGAGATGGCCTTCCAGGGCACTCTGGACGCCCATCACGACGGCGGCGTCCCCGCTATGGTCCTCCGTATGCCCCACATGGACGCCCGCACCCTGGGCGAGCTGTTCTACTTCTTCGAGCTGTCCTGCGGCATCAGCGGCCATGTGCTGGGGGTCAATCCTTTCAACCAGCCCGGCGTGGAGGCCTACAAGAAGAATATGTTCGCCCTCCTGGGCCGTCCCTGAGCTGGTATCCTCTCAATTGCGCAGTCAAATGGCCTGGAGTTCCCCGCCGGAGCTCCAGGCCATTTGTGTCCCCTCAAGTGTGCCTCTCCCTCCCGTCCGCCTTTGCGTAAAAGGGGCGCTGCGGCGCATCCCCCCCATTTCCCCCCTTGCGTTTTCCAGTGTATCGTGCTATACTATACTAGCCGTACTCCGGGCGGGCAGATTGATTGGAGAAGTTCAGGGGTTGCTGTCATGCTCCCCCGCGCCTTCCTCCCCGTCTGTGGGGCAGGGGCACAACACCAACATACGGGTATGATGAAATTGGTAAACATGCTGGATTTAGGTTCCAGTGCCGTGAGGCTTGTGGGTTCGAGTCCCACTACCCGTACCAACTTATATAAAAAGGGACATCCATAGGGATGTCCCTTTTGTTTTATCAAAGGCAAAGGCCCTGTGGCACGCTGCGCCTCTGGGACGCAGGCCGTCCATACCGGGCGTTTGCACCCCCCTCATCTCCCCCTAGGGCTGACTTCCTGTCTTGAGATTACTCCACACCGGAACGCTTCATGTACAAAAGCGGGTAGGGGTCTCCCTGCTCGTCTGTTTCCGTTCTCTTGCAGACTTGAAACCCCATGTGCTCGTAAAACCCCCTCGCCTGGGGATTTTGCTCATTCACAGCCAGCCTTTCCACCCCGCAGTGTTGTATCCCATACCCCATCAGCCGCCTGCCCAAGCCCCTGCCAACCTCCTCCGGCGCAATGAACAGCATCTCCAATGTTCCATGCACTGCATCTATCCAGAGAAACCTTCTCCCATCCACGATAGCTCACTCTGACAGCGCCACCTCGCACTGCCCCCCTTTCTCCAGCAGGCGCTTGTAGGTCAAGTCCATCCCCAGCGCACCCAGGGGAGCCGTAATCAATATGGCCAGGACGGCAACCGACAGGACCATTTGTCCGCAGGGCAGTCCCATGGCAAGGGGCACCGAACCGATTGCCGCCTGGACAGTGGCTTTGGGGAGATAGGCAATCACGCAGAACACACGCTCTTTCCAATGCAGCGGAGTTCCAATCAAACACAGGGCCACGCCCACCGAACGGAAGAGGAGGGCGAGGACAATCATCAGCACCGCTGCAATCCCGGCGTGCAGCGTATAGCGAATGTCAACCGCTGCCCCCACCAGCACAAACAGGAGCACCTCCGCAGCCAGCCAGAGTTTTCCGAACTTTTCGGACAATCGCTTGGACACAAAGGCAATGCTCTTGATTTTGAGCACGCAGGCCATACTCACCACAGCCAGCAGGCCGGACACGGACACAATCCCCTCCAGCCATGTTTCAATGGCCATCAGCAGGAATGCCACGCCCAAAACCACAATCACCTTCATGCTGTTTCGCACACAGTGCTGATGGGCATAGGCAGTTTCAAAAAACAGACTGAGCAGATACCCCGCACCCGCACCCACCGCAACGCCCAGGAGTATGGACACCGGGATATTGAGAAACGCCATCCAATCCGCATGACCGCCCTGGGCCATGCGGACAAAGGTGGAGAAGAGCACAATCACGAAGATGTCGTCGCAGGACGCCCCGGCCAGAATCATCTGGGGTATGCTCTTGCATGTTCCATATCCCTCCTCCATCAGCTGAACCATCCGCGGCACAACCACCGCCGGCGAGACTGCGCCGAGGACCGCGCCCATCACAGCGGCCTCAATTCTGGTGACGCCTAACACACTGGGCGCAAAGAGAAAAAACGCCAATATTTCGCAGCTTGCCGGGACGCAGGACATCAAGACGGCAGGCCGCCCCACCCGCTTCAAATCAGAAAGGTCGAGGGAGAGGCCCGCTTTGAGCAGAATGATAATCAGCGCCATCTGCCGCAGCTGTGCGGAAATGGACAGGATCGAAGGGTCGAGCACATCCAGAACGTACGGCCCCAGCACAACCCCCGTAAGCAGCATCCCAATGATGCGGGGCAGCTTCAGCTTTTGGCAGAGGGCGGCCATGGATAGCCCCACAAGAAAGACAAATGCCAGTGATGTCAACATCATTTTTCCTCCTTCAGACGCAAAAAAAGCTGA
>CALXDR010000038.1 GCA_944387115.1 uncultured Oscillospiraceae bacterium | reverse complement strand
GACTTTTTTGAGGGGATGCAGGGGAAATAGGGTTCGATTCCTTCGGAATTGTCACCCCATTTCCCCTGAGTGGAGTGTTTTCCGAGGCGCATGTCCCCGGAAAACACGGGATTGGACTTTATTTCGCCGTCTGCGGACGGCGAAACTCTGTGAGACACGAAGCATCCGAACCCCGCCGCCCCCCGGATAGACCAGATCGAAGTCCCCCTCCCCCTTTTGCACAGACACACCCCCCATCAACCCCTCCGAAATTCCCCACATTCCCTCGGTTCCAACGCAAATTTGCAGGGGGCGTGCGCCAAATAGGGCTTTCCTTTCTCTGCAATTCGTAGTATGATAGCTTAGACAATAGACTTCCCGGAACTGGCAATTTCTATGTCTGAATACAATTTAGGAGGTTTTGTATGCAACCCAATGCACGCTCCTGGCTTGCCCTCACCGCCAGCGCCCAGCCAGAGGCATCTCCATCCGCCGGCGAGCTGTGGCGCAGTGTGGCGGAGGGAGTATCCTGGTTTTTCAGCAGTCTCTCCCCTGCCGTCCTGTGGGCAGTGCTGGGTGTGGTGGTGTGTGCGCTGTTTTTCAGGTACTACTGGCACTGTCTTAAGCCCCGCCCCAACTCTCTGGAGTGGATTGCCATGTCTGAGGCGGAGCAGACCCCCCGCCGGATGTCCCTCACCCTCCCTCACCACCCCATGGAGCGCAAGGACCTGCTCCCCCTGCTGGTGCTCACAGCGGTGTACGCCTTTACCGCCTTTTTTAATCTGGGAGATACCAAGGTGCCCCAGCAATATCTGACCTTCCACCAGGGGGACAGCTATACCTTCACCTTCGACCAGCCGGTGACGGTGGATCAGCTGTCCTACTACACCTGTATCGGTACGGGAGAATATGAGCTGGCCTACTCTCAGGACGGAACCACCTGGAACACCCTCACGCTGTACCAGAACTACGACGGCCTACTTAAGTGGCAGGTGCTGGATTTGTCCGTTGGGGGCGGCGTCACCGCCTCCCAGTGGCAGATTACCGCCACAAAGGCAGAGCGCTTTGAGGGGGTTTGGCTGTCCGAACTGGCCCTGTGGAGCCAGGGAAAGCCTCTGGTGCCCGACAGTGTGTCCGCCGGAGGTGAGGCGCTGTTTGACGAGACGGAGCTGTGGGCCAACAAGTCCACCTACCTCAACTCCTCCTATTTCGATGAAATCTACCACCCCCGCACCGCCATTGAGCACCTGAACAACGTCTACCCCTATGAGGTGTCCCACCCGCCCCTGGGCAAGCTCATCATCTCCCTGGGCATCTCCCTGTTTGGCATGACCCCCTTCGGCTGGCGCTTCATGGGTACGCTCTTCGGCGTGCTGATGGTGCCCATCCTGTATGTTTTCCTCAAAAACCTCTTTGGCAAAACCCCTGTGGCCCTGTGCGGGACGTGCCTGTTCACCTTTGACTTTATGCACCTGGTGCAGACCCGCATTGCCACCATTGACACCTACGGGGTGTTCTTCATCCTGGTGTCCTACTATTTCATGTACCGCTGGCTGTCCCTCCCCGCCGGCACCCCCCTGCGCCGCACCGCCCTGCCCCTGTTCCTCAGCGGGCTGTTCTGGGGCATTGGGTGCGCCAGCAAGTGGACGGTGATCTATGCCGGGGCGGGCCTGGCTGTGCTGTGGCTGCTGGGGCTGATATTCAAGTACCGGGAGTGGCCCCGCTCGGCCTGGAGCCTCGAAAATACCACCTGGGGCTTTGTCCCCTTTGCGGCGGGCACCACCCTGCTCTCTCTGGTGTGCTTTGTGGCCATCCCCGTGGTCATCTACGTGGCCTCCTACCTGCCCTACGCCACCGCCCAGGCCGCAGAGTATAACGTCCCCCTCCAGATGCACAACCTGCTGGATCTGATGTGGAACAATCAGGTGTTCATGTTCACCTACCACCAGGGAGTCACCACACCCCACCCCTATTCCTCCTCCTGGTATCAGTGGATTGTGGATGCCCGCCCCATTTTGTACTATCGGGACCTGGACCTGGTGAACGTCAACGGCACCAAGAGCCTGTTTGCCGCCTTCAATAACCCCCTGGTGTCCTGGGCAGGGCTGCTCTCCTTCTTCGCCGTGCTCATCCAGACGGTGCGCCGCCGGTGCGGAACGGGGCTGTTTCTGGTCATCGGAACCCTGTCCCAGTTCGTGCCCTGGCTGCCCATCGGGCGCATCCTCTTCGCCTACCACTACTTCCCCACCATTCTGTTTTTGTCCATGACCATCACCTATCTGATGAACGATATGTTTGAGCGCCGGCGCGAGGGGTACCGGCTGGCGGTGTACGGCTTTACCGGCGGTGTGGTGGGGGTGTACTTCCTGTTCTACCCCGCCCTCACAGGACTGTATATGCCCACCTGGTACGCCGACCTCTTCCTGCGCTGGCTGCCCAGCTGGCCCCTGTGACCCGGGATTTCACCATCGGAGGGAAATTGATATGTATCTCTGCGACTTTCACACCCACTCCCTGATCTCCCCCGACAGCTCTGCCCCGCTGGCGGACATGGCCCAGGCGGCCCTGGAGCGGGGGCTGTCCGAGCTGTGCGTCACCGACCACTGTGACCTGCTGGATTACACCGGCCATCCCAACGCCCACTTTGACTGGGCGGGGGCGATGGCCCAATTCCACCAGGTGCAGGCGCAATTGCAGGGCAAGCTCACCCTGCGCCTGGGTCTGGAGCTTGGCTCCGCCCCCGCCTGTCCAGACAGCGCCCGGCACATTCTCCGGCAGGGCGGCGATCATCTGGACTTCGTCCTGGGCTCCCTCCACAACTGGATTGGGCGGCGGGACAACCAGGAGCTGTACTTCACCGACTTTTCCAACAATCCCGCCCTGGCTCGGGAGGCCATGGAGTGCTGCCTGACCCACACCCGCACCCTGGTGACCCAGCTTCCCGACTGCTATGACAGCCTGGCCCACATCATCTACCCCCTGCGCTATATCCAGCGGGACGGCATTGCGCTGGACATCCGGCAGTTCGAGGCACCCATCCGGGAGATTTTCCGTGTGGTGGCCCAGTCCGGGCACGCCCTGGAGGTCAACACCTGCCGGGGCAGGAATGTGGAGGACTGGCGCATTCTGCTCACCTGGTTCCGGGATTGCGGCGGGGAGTACGTCACCCTCGGCTCGGACGCCCACCGCCCGGAAGATATGGCCAAGGGCATCTCCCAGGCGGCACAGTTGCTGCGCCAGACGGGGTTCACCCATGTGACCGTCTACCGCCGCCGCACCCCTGTCCTCCGCCCCCTGTAAACGGCGGGGCGGGCGACATTCACCGATACCAAGCAAAAGGAGACAACAACAATGAAAATTTCTATGGGCTGTGACCACGGCGCTTATACCCTCAAGGAGCATCTGAAGGACTATCTCACCAAGCAGGGCCACGAAATCGTGGACTGCGGCACCCACTCCACCCAGAGCTGCGACTACCCTGTGTACGGCGAGCAGGCCGCCCGGCTGGTCGCCTCCGGCGCTTGTGAGCGGGGCATTGTGCTGTGCACCACCGGCATCGGCATTTCCATCACCGCCAACAAGGTGGAGGGCATCCGCTGCGCCCTGTGCCGGGACGTGCTCTCCGCCCAGCTCACCCGCCAGCACAACGACGCCAACATGATGGCGCTGGCCGGAGGGTTCACCGGCCCCCTGGAGGCCGAGCGGATGGCGGACGCCTTCCTGAGCACTCCCTTTGAAGGGGGCCGCCACCAGCGCCGGGTGGACCTCATCACCCAGGTGGAGCAGGACTGAGGGTGGCTGCCATGGGCAACATTGTGCTCATCGGCATGATGGGCTGCGGCAAAACCACCTGCGGTCAGCTGCTGGCCCAGCGCCTGGCCCGTCCCTTTGTGGACAGTGACCAGCTCATTGCCGGGTACACGGGGCAGAGCATCCCCCAGTTCTTTGCCACCCATGGGGAGGAGGCCTTCCGCCAGCTGGAGAGCCAGGTGCTCCAGGAGCTTGGAGCGCAGACCGGCCTGGTCATCGCCACAGGGGGCGGCGCACCCCTCCGCCAGGCCAATGTGGAGGCTTTGCGGCGCAACGGCACCCTGTTCTTCCTCCACCGCCCCGCCCAGGAGATTTACCGCTCCGGCTGTGTGTCCGACCGTCCCCTGGCCCAGGAGGGCGAGGAAGCATTTCTCAACACCTTTCAGCGCCGTCTGCCCGCCTACCGGGCGGCGGCGGACGAGGTGATTTTGGACTTCTCCTCCCCGCAGGCCACAGTGGAAGAGATTTTGCGCCGCCTGGAGGAGCCGGCCATGCGCTTTCTCATCCTCAACGGCCCCAACCTAAACCTGCTGGGCAAGCGGGAGCCAGAGGTGTACGGCGCCCAGACCTATGCCCATCTGTGTCAGCTCATCACCGACCATGCCCAGGCCCACCATGCCCAGGCCACCTGCTACCAGTCCAACCACGAGGGCGACCTCATCGACCAGATTCACCAGGCCGACGGGGTGTATGACGCCATTATCATCAACCCCGGAGCGTATACCCACTACAGCTATGCCATTCTGGACGCCCTCAAGGCCGTGGATGTGCCCGCCTACGAGGTTCACATCAGCCACATTGACCAGCGGGAGCCCTTCCGCACCGTGTCCGTCACCGCTCCGGCCTGTGTGGGACAGCTGTGGGGCCATGGCCTCCAGGGCTACCTGATGGCAATGGACTACTTTTTGGAGGGAAGGCAATGGGCGCCCTGCAAGTGATTGGCGACCCTGTGCGCCACTCCAAATCCCCCCGCATTCAGGGGGCCATGCTCGCCCACCTGGGGGTGGATTTGCCCTACACCGCCCACACGGTTCCAAAGGGCGGCCTGCCCCAGTACCTGGAATGGGCCAAGGCCCATCACATCGTGGGGTTTAACGCCACCATGCCCCACAAGGAGGATTTGCTCCCGCTGCTGGACCAAATTTCCCCGGAGGCCCTGGCCTGCCAGGCGGTGAACACCGTCTGCCGCCGGGCGGGGCAGTGGGTGGGGTTTAACACCGACGGGGCGGGATGTGTGTGTGCACTGGAGCACCACGGCCTGTGGCAGGGGGGCACTGTGGTGGTGCTGGGGGCGGGCGGCGCTGCCAAGGCGGTTGCGCTCCAGCTGTCCCAGGCGGGAGCGCAGCGGGTATGGGTGTGCAACCGCACCCTGGAAAAGGCCCAGGCTCTGGCCCAGGCAGATTGCAGGGGCGTGCTCGCCCCCGCCCCATTCACCCCGGAGGGGGTGGCCCAGCGGTGCGCAGGGGCCAGCCTGCTTGTCAACTGCACCAATCTGGGCATGGAGGGCTGCCCGGGGGAGTTCTCCGACTTCTCCTTTCTGGACGCCCTGCCCCCTCAAGCCGGCGTGATGGATCTGATTTACCACCCCTCCCGCACCCAGCTGCTCACCCAGGCCCGGCGGCGGGGGCTTGCCACCCTCAACGGCTTGCCCATGCTCATCTACCAGGCGGTGCTCGCCCTGGAGCATTTCCTGGGCCGCCCCCTGGACCGCCCCGCCCTGGCTGCCGCTGCCCAGCAGGCCCTGGAGGGGGATGTATGACAAAAAAACGCCCCAGCACCATCCTCCCCCCACAGGGGCAGATGGTACTGGGGCAATGTGTCGGTGCCGGGTTACAGACTGTCGTCGTCGAAGTCGTCAGACTCACAGGCGCAGAAGTAACCGTCAGCCTTCTTCTCCTCCACACGGTCGGCAATGGCGTAGAAGGCATCCACGATGCGGTCCCAATAGGCGGCAACCACGCACACAACGGCGCCCACAGCGGCCAGAGCCACGGTCAGCTTGGCAAGGCAGCGAATCATATTTTTCATTGCAGTTCCTCCTTTTCCTGTCTGGTGTTCTCTAGTTTACACGATAGCGGGGCAAATTACAAGAGCCAGCGGAAAATTCCTCCCCCGAGCAGATTCAGGCAAAACAGACAACTGACAAAACGCCCCTTGTATTTTGGGGCAAAATAGACTACAATGATGAAAATCACCCAATGCATCCAACGATGCCCCTCATCGCACAGAAAGGAAGGGTCCCATGAGGATACAAACGGAAAAGGGCCACATCCGCCTGGCCAATGATGTGTTCACCAGCATCACCGGCGCCACCGCCACCCGTTGCTACGGCGTAAAGGGCATGGCCTTCCGCTCCAAGACGGACGGTCTGGTTCACCTGCTCCGCCGGGAGTCCATGTCCAAGGGCGTGAAAATCGTCTACAACGACGACGGCTCCATCACCATTGAACTGCACATCATTGTGGACAACGGCGTGAACCTGATGGCTGTAAGCCACTCGATTCAGAGCGAGGTTCAGTACCATGTGCACCGCTTGACCGGCATTGAGGTCCGCAGCGTGAATGTCTGCGTAGATTCTATGGTCATCGGGTAAACCCGGGACAGACAGAAAGGAACTATCCGAGTTATGATCGACATCATCGACGGCGCCCAATTTCAACGCATGGTCATCCATGCTGCCGCCTCCCTCAACGCACAAAAGCAAACCATCAACGAATTGAACGTGTTCCCCGTCCCCGACGGAGACACGGGCACCAACATGACCCTCACCATCGACACCGCCGCCACCGAAGCGCGCAAGAAGCCTGCCGCCTCCATCGGTCAGGCCGCCGCCTCCAACGCCTCCGCACTGCTGCGGGGCGCCCGCGGCAATTCGGGGGTCATTCTATCCCTCCTCTTCCGCGGGGTGTCCATGGGGCTCAAGGGCCACGACACTGCCGACGGCATCCTCCTCTCCGCCGCCCTCAACGAAGGGGTGCGCTCGGCCTATAAAGCGGTGATGAAGCCCGCCGAGGGCACCATTCTCACCGTGTCCCGCCTGGCGGCCCAGCGCGCCTGCCAGGCCGCCCAGGAGCACAACAGCGTGGAGCACGTGCTGGAGGCCGCCATTGCCGAGGGCGAGCTGGCCCTGGCTGATACCATCAACCAGAACCCGGTGCTGAAAAAGGCCGGAGTGGTGGACGCTGGCGGCAAGGGCTTCCTGGTCATTCTCCAGGGTATGCTGGACGAGCTGCGGGGCATCCCCGCCCCCCAGAGCGAGGGCGGAGCGGTGCAGGAGAAGGCAGACTTCGCCTCCCTCACCGACGAGGAGATTACCTTCACCTTCGACACGGTGTTCATCGTGCGCAAGCAGCCCGGCAAATCCATTGAATCCTTCCGCACCTACCTCAACTCCATCGGGGACAGCCTGGTGATTGGCGAGGACGACGAGGCCTTCAAGGTACACGTCCACACCGACATCCCCGGCCAGGCCCTCACCGAGGCGCAGAAGTACGGCACTTTGGAGCTGGCAAAAATCGAGAATATGCGCACCCAGTATGAGGATATGGCCGCCGGACGCACCCCCCAGAGCACCGACGACCTGGACATGGATCAGGCTGCCCAGCCGGAAGAGCCGGGCATCGTCCCCGTGGAGAAAAAGTACGGCGTGGTGGCTGTGTGCGCCGGTGAGGGCATGGCCTCTGTGTTCCGTGACCTGGGCGTAGACGGCATTATCTCCGGCGGGCAGACCATGAACCCCTCTACGGAGGACATCGCCCGTGAAATCGCCCACACCCCCGCCGAAGTGGTGTTCGTGCTCCCCAACAACAAGAACATCATCATGGCAGCCCAGCAGTGCGTGGGGCTCATCGAGGGCCGTGAGGTGGTGGTCATCCCCACCCGCACCGTGCCCCAGGGCGTGTCCGCCATGCTGGTGCTCGACCCGGAGGGCGAAGTGGACGCCAATGTCCAGGCCATGGGTGAGGCCGCCGCCGCTGTGCACACCAGCGAGCTGACCTATGCCGCCCGGGACTCCGAGTTTGACGGGTTCTCCATCAAGGCGGGGGACTATATGGCCCTGGCAGACGGCCACCTCTTTGGCACCGGGGCCACCATGCCCCAGCTGCTGGAGCAGCTGGCCCAGGCAGAGCCTCAGCAGAACGCCAGCTTCATCAACATCTTCTACGGCGAGGATGTCTCTGCGGAAGATGCCCAGGCCACCCTGGAACTGTTCCAGCGGCTGTGTCCCTCCGCTGAGGTCACCCTTCTGGCGGGCGGTCAGCCGGTGTACTACTATATGATTTCCGCCGAGTAAACCCTGGGAAAGGGAGAGTCTGGAGGATATTTTTCAGACCTCCAAACTTCGTGCAAGTTTTTCGCTCCTGTACCATATACTATTCTGTATGCGCCACACGGCAGAACAGAAACGAGAAGGAGCGATGAGCATGGCAGAACCCAACACCCAGCAGATCCCCTCCCCCCCTTCCAGGGAGGTTCGGGATATTCAGGATATTGACGACCTGATTTTTTCCGGCCAGACTGACCAGTTTGTCAGCCAGCGGTAATCACTTTCATTTGCGCGCCCCGGCAGCTTTTCCCTGCCGGGGCGCTTTTCTCTCCGTTTCCAAAGGCGGCCTCCCTCCCCCCTTTACAACCAGGAGGTTTTTGGCTATAATGTAGGGTATGATATTTCAGCCTGATGGCTGGCAAAGGATGGACGTTATGCTGCAATTCGACGAATATAAAGTAAAACTCAACAACCTCAAGCCCGAGCTGGAGCAGCTGGGCCAATCTCTGGATTTGGAGCGGGCGGAGCGGGAGCTGGATATGCTCCAGGCGGAATCCGCCTCCGATGGCTTCTGGGACAACGTGGAGAAGGCCCAGAAGATTCAACAGCGCATCAGCCAGCTGGAGGGCAAGGTCAGCGCCCAGCAGAAGCGGCTGGCCAGCTGGGAGGACCTGATGGTGCTGTGCGAGATGGGCAACGAGGAGGAGGACGAATCCCTCATCCCCGAGGTGGAGGAGGGATTTGCCGCCCTGGTGCGCAATATGGAGAGCGCCCGGCTGGAGACCCTGCTCAGCGGCGAGTACGACAACTCCCCCGCCATTCTCTCCCTTCAGGCGGGCGCAGGTGGCACCGAGGCGCAGGACTGGGCCCAGATGCTCTACCGGATGTACACCCGCTGGGCAGAGCGCCACGGCTTCACCTACACCATCCTGGACTACCAGGACGGGGACGAGGCGGGCATCAAGTCCGCCACCATCCGCATTGAGGGCGAAAACGCCTACGGCTACCTGAAGAGCGAGCACGGCGTGCACCGTCTGGTGCGTGTCTCCCCCTTTGACGCCAACGCCCGCCGTCAGACCTCCTTCGCCGCCGTGGAGGTCACCCCCGAGATTGATGACAGCGTCGAGGTGGATATCCGCCCCGAGGATGTGGAAATGCAGGTCTACCGTGCCTCCGGCGCCGGTGGACAGCACATCAACAAGACCTCCTCTGCCGTGCGCTTGATTCACAAGCCCACCGGACTGGTGGTGGCCTGTCAGACCGAGCGCTCCCAGTTCCAGAACAAAGAAACCTGTATGAAGATGCTCCGCTCCAAGCTGATTCAAATCAAGGAGCAGGAGCACCTGGACAAGATTTCCGACATCAAGGGCGTCCAGCTGAAGATTGAGTGGGGCAGTCAGATTCGCTCCTATGTGTTCATGCCCTATCAGCTGGTGAAGGACAACCGCACCGCCTTTGAAACCTCCAACGTCAACGGCGTCATGGACGGGGATTTGGACGGCTTTATCAACGCCTTCCTCACCGCCTCCGCCACCGGCAACTGGGCCACAAAGTAAGGGTAAATCCGGACAGACAACAAGCCCCCTGCTGCACTGCACCAAGCAGTCCAGCAGGGGGCTTTTTACGCAGTTTTTTCTCCCGGCGCACCACGCACCCGCACTCACCGCTCCAGGGGATAGAGCTGCCGGGCGGCCTGAAGCAGCTCCCCCCGGCGGTTTGCCACACGCCCCTCCAGCACCAGGTCGAGCAGCCGTCGGAGAATCTCCCCCACCGCCGCTCCGGCAGGCACCCCCGCCGCCAGCAGGTGGTTTCCGTCAATGTCCAGCTCTTTCAGCCCAAGGCAGGACCCGGATTGTATCAGCGCCTCCCCCCGCCGGGCAATTTGCTCCAGCTGCTCCAGGGCGGCGGCACTGCGCCCGGAGCCCTGGGCAATGCGGTCGGCCCGCTGTATCGTCAACAGCTGATGCCACCGCTCCACGCCCAGGTGGCTGATTTGGTGGCGGAGATAGCCGTCCTCCAGGCGCAGGCGCTCATCGTGGATGGTCACCAGCTCCACCACCTGGCGCTTTGTGCGCCTGTCAAAGCGCAGGCGCTCCAGCATCTCCCCGGCCATGCGGGCGCTGTGGGTCTGGTGTCCATAGAAGTGGTCAATCCCCTCCCGGTCCGTGGTGCGGCAGACGGGCTTGCCCAAATCATGCAGAAGCATAGTCAGCCGGAGCACCAGGTCAGGGGGGACGCACTCCACCGCCCGCACCGTGTGCTCCCACACATCCCAGCGGTGCCATGGATTGTGCTGCTCCACCCCCACCATCTGCTCCAGCTCAGGCCAAAATACCCAGAGTACATCGGCAAACTCCCGCAGCACCCGCCCCACATCAGGCCCCTGCAGGAGCTTGGTCAGCTCCTGCCGTATCCGCTCCGCCGCCACCCGCTCCAGCCCCCGGCGGCAGGCGTGGACGCCCTGCGCTGTGCCCGCTTCCATGGAAAATCCCAGCACGGAGCAAAAGCGTATCCCCCGCATGACCCGCAGGGCATCCTCTTGAAAGCGGCGCTCCGGCGTCCCCACGCAGCGAATCACCCCCGCTCGCAGGTCCGCCTGCCCGCCAAAGGGATCGTATATCCGCCCCCGTCCATCCATCGCCATGGCGTTGACGGTAAAATCCCGCCGTGCCAGGTCCGCCTCCAGCTCAGAGACAAAGCGCACCGCATCCGGCCGCCGCCCGTCGCTGTACTCCCCATCCACCCGGAAGGTGGTGATTTCATAGGGGCCGCCCTGGGCCAACACGGTGATGGTGCCGTGCCGCCGCCCGGTGTCCGCCATGGGGCAGCCGGAGAACACCTGCTCAATCTCCTCTGGACGGGCGCTGGTGCAGATGTCCCAATCCTGGGGGATGGCATTGCGGAGCAAATCCCGCACACATCCGCCCACCAGATAGCCCTGATACCCCGCCTGCTCCAGCTGCTGCAATACCCAGCGCACCAGTGCGGGTATGTCCTGTCCCATCTGCGCCCCTCCTTTCCGTGTACATGGTAACAGGTTTAACCTTACCCAATCTTCGCCGGTATGTCAAGCACACAGTGGCTTTTCCCCCGCCCTGGACGCACCCATTCCCCGGCGTCTTTTTTCTCCGTCATCAATAAATTTCCGATTTTGGGGCACAGTAAGGGTGAAAACCCTGCGCCCAGGCGCAGACACGGAAAGGAGTGGCGGCATGACACACCAGCCAGCCATTGATGTGAGCAGTGAGATTGGCACCCTGCGCCGGGTGCTGCTCCACCGCCCGGGCCGGGAGTTGGAAAACCTGATGCCCGAATACCTGGAGCGCCTGCTCTTTGACGACATTCCCTATCTGAAAATCGCCCAGGAGGAGCACGACGCCTTCTGCGACCTGCTCCGCCGCAACGGCGTCGAGGTGGTCTATCTGGCCGACCTGGTGGCGGAATCCCTGGCAGAGGGGGAGGTCAAGGAGCAGTTTGTGCGGGACTACCTCCGGGAAGCGGGTATTTTCGGAGAAAAGCGCACGGGAATGCTGGTGGAATTCTTCCTGGCAATGTCCACCCGCAACATGGTGGAGCAGATGATGGCAGGGGTGCGCAAGGCGGACATCCCCGGCTACGGGCGCAAAAACCTCACCGACTTTCTGGGTGAGGATTATCCCTTCCTCCTCGACCCCATCCCCAACCTCTACTTCACCCGCGACCCCTTCGCCACCATCGGCCACGGGGTATCCATCCACCGTATGTCCACGGTGACCCGGGGCCGGGAAACGCTCTTTGGCTCGTATATCTTCCAGCACCATCCGCTGTACAGGGACACCCCGGTGTTCTTCCAGCGCCACGCCAACGCCTCTGTAGAGGGCGGAGACATCCTGGTGCTCAGCCCCCAGGTGCTGGCGGTGGGCATTTCCCAGCGCACCCAGCCCTGGGCCATTGAGCAGCTGGCCAAGGCGCTGCTCACCCCGGAGGGCGGCTTTGCCAAGGTGCTGGCCATTGACATCCCCAAGCACCGGGCCTTTATGCACCTGGACACCGTGTTTACCATGGTGGACCACCACACCTTCACCATGCACCCCAATATCACCGGCGACCTGCGCCTGTTTGTGCTGGAGGCGGGGAGCGACGGGCACCTGTCGGTGACGGAGGAGCGGGGCAGTCTGGAGCACATCCTGCGGGAGCACCTCCACCTGGACCATGTCACCCTGCTCAAATGCGGCGGCGGCTCTGTGATTGACGCCGCCCGGGAGCAGTGGAACGACGGCTCCAACACCTTCTGCATCGCCCCGGGCAAGGTGGTTGCGTACAGCCGCAACTATGTGACCAACCGGGTAATGGAGGAGGCGGGCATTGAGGTGCTCACCATCCCCTCCTCCGAGCTGAGCCGGGGCCGGGGCGGCCCCCGCTGTATGACCATGCCGCTGGTGCGGGATGCTCTGTGACCACCCCCAATCAACATTGCGAAAAGGAGAAGAAACCATGGCTGTGAACATGAAAGGAAAGTCCTTCCTCACCCTGATGGATTTGTCCGCACAGGAAATTCGCTACCTGCTGGACCTGGCCCATGACCTGAAGGCAAAAAAGCGGGCGGGCGTGTGCGGTACGGCCCTCAAGGGCAAGAATGTGGTGCTGCTGTTTGAAAAGACCTCCACCCGCACCCGCTGTTCCTTCGAGGTGGCAGTGCAGGAGGAGGGGGGCAATGTGACCTATCTGGACCCCGGCTCCTCCCAGATGGGCAAAAAGGAGTCCCTGGAGGACACCGCCAAAGTGCTGGGACGGTTCTTCGACGGCATTGAGTACCGGGGCTTTGACCAGCAGGTGGTGGTGGATTTGGCCCGCTTCTCCGGCGTTCCGGTGTACAACGGCCTGACCGACCTAGATCATCCCACCCAGATTCTCGCCGACTTTCTCACCATGGAGGAGCACCTGCACAAGCCCCTGAACGAGTGCAAGGTGGCCTTTGTAGGCGATGTGCGCAACAATATGTCCTACGCCTGGATGTTCGGCTGCTGCAAGATGGGGGTGGACTTTGTGGGCTACGGCCCCAAGGAGCTGATTGACGGGGCAGACCACCAGACCCTCCAGGCCTGCCAGGAGGAGGGGCGGCGCACCGGCGCCGACATCCGCCTGAGCGATGACCCGGCCTGCCTGGTGGGTGCGGATGTCATCTACTCGGACATCTGGGCCTCCATGGGTGAAGAAGCTCTGATTCCTGAGCGGGCCAAGCTGCTGGCCCCCTACCGGGTGGACGACGCCCTGCTGGAGCGCACCGGAAACCCCAAGGTGCTCTTCCTCCACTGCCTGCCCTCCTTCCACGACTTCCAGACCAAGCTGGCCCGTGAGTGGATGGACAAGGGCGTGGACATCCGGGAGGTCACCGACGAGGTGTTCCGCGGCCCCCACTCGGTGGTGTTTGACGAGGCGGAAAACCGGATGCACACCATCAAGGCTGTGCTGGTAGCCACCCTATGAGCGGGGCCAAAAAAGTGGTGGTGGCCCTGGGGGGCAACGCACTCGAGGACAAGAGCCTGCCCCCCACCGCCGCCTCCCAGCGCATTGTGGCACGGCGCACCGCCCAGCAGCTGGCCCAGCTGGTCACCGCCGGGTATGAGCTGGCAGTGGTTCACGGCAACGGCCCCCAGGTGGGGCGCATTCTCCTGGCCGGGGAAACCGCCGCCCCGGTGACGCCGCCCATGCCCTTTGATGTGTGCGGAGCCATGAGCCAGGGGTATATCGGCTACCATTTGCAGCAGGCCCTCACCGACGCCCTGCGTGCCCTGGGGCGGGACATCCCGGTGGTCACCCTCATCACCCAGATGGTGGTGGACCCCGCCGACCCCGCCTTCCAAAACCCCACCAAGCCCATCGGCCCCTTCTACACCCGTGAGGAGGCCCAGTCCCTGGCCAAGGAACGGGGCTACACCGTGCGGGAGGACTCCGGCCGCGGCTGGCGGCGGGTGGTGCCCTCCCCCCGTCCCCAGCGCATTGTGGAGATTGGCACCATCCGCACCCTGTGGGACACCACCGTGTCCATCGCCTGCGGAGGGGGCGGCGTCCCCGTGGTAGAGCGGGAGGACGGCACCCTGGAGGGCATTGCAGCCGTCATTGACAAGGACCTGGCCGCCTGCCGCCTGGCCATGGAGATGGATGCGGACGTGCTCATGATTCTCACCGAAGTGCCTGCGGTGGCCATTGGCTTTGGCACCCCACAGCAAAAGGATCTGCACCAGGTCACGCCGGAGCAGCTGGAGGAATACGCCCGCCAGGGGGAATTCGGCGCGGGCTCCATGCTCCCCAAGGTGCAGGCGGCGGTGGAGTTTGTCCGCTCCGCCCCCAACCGCACCGCCCTCATCACCTCCCTTGACCAGGGTCTGGAGGCCCTTTCCGGCGGGGTGGGCACCCAGGTGCGCCAGGCAGGGGGGCATGGCGGGTGAAACGCTTTCGTATGCCCTCGGCCTATACCATCCTCTTTGCCATCCTGCTGGCCATGACCCTGCTCACCTGGGTGGTGCCCTCGGGGGACTATGCCTACACCCCGGAGGGCAACCCCATCGCAGGCACTTACCACCGGGTGGAGGATGTGCGCCAGCCCCTCACCGCCGTGCTCACCGCACCCCTGGAGGGGCTGTACGAGGCCATTGACATCGCCGCCTTCATTCTGATGGTGGGCGGCTTTTTGGGGGTGGTGGGCAAAACCGGCGCCATTGATGCAGGCATCGGCAACATCATCCGCCTGCTCCACGGGCGGGAAAGCCTCCTCATCCCCATCCTCATGTCAGCCTTCGCCCTGGGGGGCACCACCTTTGGAATGTCAGAGGAGACCATTGCCTTCTACCCCCTCATCCTCCCCATTTTTGTGGCGGCAGGGTATGACGCCCTCACCGCAGTGGCGGTGATTTTGCTGGGGGCGGGCATCGGCACCCTGGGCTCCACCGTCAATCCCTTTGCCACCGGCATTGCCGCCGGGTTTGCCGGGGTATCTCTGGGGGAGGGGATGCTGCTGCGCATTGTGATATTGGCCGTGCTCCTGGCCGCCTCCATTTGGCTGGTGCTCGCCTACGCCCGGCGGGTCAAGGCCCATCCGGAGCAATCCCTGGTGGCCGACCTGCGGGAGGATCATCTGGCCCACTTTGGCAAGGGGGGCACGGGGGAGACTCGCCTCACCGGTGTGCAGAAGCTGGCCCTCACCCTGTTTGCCCTCACCTTCCTGGTGATGG
>CALXDR010000037.1 GCA_944387115.1 uncultured Oscillospiraceae bacterium | reverse complement strand
GTCCTTGGACTTTTTTGAGGGAATGCAGGGGAAATAGGGTTCGATTCCTGCGGAATTGTCACCCTATTTCCCCTGAGAAGCGTGTTTTCCGAGGCGCATGTCCCCGGAAAACACAGGATTGGATTTTATTTCGCCCCCTTCGGGTGCGAAACTCGGTGAGACCCGAAGCGTGACATCTAAGAAGCGCTGAGCGCTTCACAAAAGTCCAAGCGCCCCCCCTGCGAGCGGGCACATCCGCCCGCCTCCGCTTCCTCACAGCGCAGCGGCAACCGAGAACGAGTCAAGAAGGAGCACACAGTATGGATGCTATTTTGAAAACCAAGAACCTGAACCTCTGGTACGGGGAAAACCACGCCCTCAAGGACATCAACCTGGAGATGCCCCAGCGGCAGGTCACTGCCCTCATCGGCCCCTCCGGCTGCGGAAAGTCCACCTTTCTCAAGACGCTGGACCGGATGAACGACCTGATTCCCACGGTGCGCATCGAGGGGGAGGTGGTGTACCGGGGGCGAAACATCTTTGACCCTGAGGTGGATGTGACCTGGCTGCGCCGCCATGTGGGTATGGTGTTCCAAAAGCCCAACCCCTTCCCCATGTCTATTTACGACAACATCGCCTATGGCCCCCGCACCCATGGCATCAAGGGCAAGAAGGAGCTGGACGAGATTGTGGAGAAGTCCCTGCGTGGGGCGGCCATTTGGGACGAGGTGAAGGACCGCCTGCGCAAGTCTGCGCTGTCCCTGTCCGGCGGTCAGCAGCAGCGCATTTGCATTGCCCGTGCGCTGGCGGTGGAGCCGGACGTGCTGTTGATGGACGAGGCCACCTCTGCGCTGGACCCCATTTCCACCTCGAAGATTGAGGACCTCATTGCAGACCTGAAAAAGGACTATACCATTGTCATTGTCACCCACAATATGCAGCAGGCCACCCGTGTATCTGACCGCTGCGCCTTTTTCCTCCATGGGGAACTGGTGGAGGCAGGGGACACCGAGCAGCTGTTTTCCATGCCGAAGGACAAGCGTACAGAGGACTATATCACCGGCCGGTTCGGCTGAGGCAGGAGGAAGGAGAACATGAGAAAAACATTTGATGCAGAGCTGTTGGAGCTGAGCAAGGAGCTGATTGGCATGGCGGCGGCCGCCCAAGACGCCATTGACCTGGTGACCTCCTCCCTGAGCACAGGCAGCGAAGAGAGCGCCAAAAGCGCCATTGACCTGACCAGCTCCATGGATCAGCTGGAGCGCAGCATCGAAAACCACTGCATGACCCTGCTCATGCGCCAGCAGCCTGTGGCCCGTGACCTGCGCACCATCTCCACCGCCTTGAAGATGGTTACTGACTTGCAGCGCATTGGCGACCAGGCGGCCAATATTGCGGAAATCTCCATACTCATGGCGCAGGATGAGGGGGCCAGACCAGACATCCCGCAGGATTTGGTGGTTATGAGCCGCCAGGCCTGCCTGATGGTGCGACAGGCCATCGCCGCCTATGCCGACCGAGATCAGAATACCGCCCGTGGGGTGGTCAATCTGGATGATGTGGTGGATGAACTGTTCCTCAAGCTGAAGGAGGAGCTGACCCATCTGATTGCCACCCAGCAGGACCATACGGGCCGTGCGGTGGATTTGATTATCATCGCCAAGTACCTGGAGCGCATCGCTGACCATGCGGTGAACATCGCCAAGTGGGCGATCTTCTGCGTAACTGGGGAGCTGCAATAACGAAGCGTCCGAGCCGTCGTGAGCAGGCTGGATGGACCGAAGCGAGGGATAGGCATAAGGCGGGCATAGCCCGCCATGCCTGTCCCGAATCGGAGGGAAGCCAGCCGTTGCGAGCAGGCGAGGCGTGACATCACCGAAGCGTCCGAGCCGTTGCGAACCTTTTCACAAAAGTCCTTGGACTTTTGTGAGGGGTATGCATGGAAAACAGGGCTCGATTCCTTCGGAATTGTCACCCTATTTTCCATGAGCAGAGTGTTTTCCGAGGCGCATGTCCCCGGAAAACACGGGATTGGATTTTCTTTCGCCGCCTGCGGGCGGCGAAACTCGGTGAGACCGAAGCGTCCGAACCCCGCCGCCCCTCGGATGGACTGGAGCGAAGGGCAAAGCCCAGGGCGGGCAAGGCCCGACCGAGTTTGCCCTGAGTCGGAGGGAAGCCGAGGGAACAGCGGCGGGTTGTGAGGCGTGACATCACCGAAGCGCCTGTACCCCGCAGCCCGGTTAATCCCGCCGCAAGGGGCCGCAATTGTGATAAGGATGGACAAAGCCAGGGGGCTGTTGTAAAATATCCAGTGTACGATGTACAGGCCCTGGGTGTTGCAGCGGCCCCCTGTTTGAGATTCTGTGATGGGGGCGTGCTGCTCAGACAGGGGACGATGGCTGCGCTTTCCAGTTCAGCGGCGTCATGTCGGGCAGCGCATTGCCGGCGTGTGTGCCATGGTGTGCGGATGGGGGCGGCCAGTGGAAAGGGGAAGAAAATGGCGTTGAAGATTATCCTTGTGGAGGACGACCGGTCTATCCGCACCATGTTGGAGTACTACTTTACATCCATGGGACATCAGGTGCTGGCCTATGAGAGCGGCGAGGAGCTGTTTGCCGGGCAGGTGCAGGGGGATATTGCCCTGCTGGACGGGATGCTCCCCGGCATGGATGGCGTGGATATTGTGCGCAGGCTGCGCCGGGACCCTGTCACGGCGAAAATGCCCATTATCATGCTCACCGCCCGGCAGACCGAAATGGACAAGGTCACTGCGCTGGACAGCGGGGCGGATGACTACATCACCAAGCCCTTTGGTGTGATGGAGCTGCAGGCCCGCATCAATGCCGTCATTCGCCGGGTGGGGGACCGGGAGCCGCAGCTGGTGTACGGGGATCTGGTCATTGACCCGGCGGGGCGCACGGTGCGCAGGGGAGATGAGGAGATCTCTCTGACCTATAAGGAGTTTGAACTGCTCCGCCTGCTGGTATCCCGCCGGGGCACTGTACTGACCAGAGATGAAATTTTAGCCGCTGTGTGGGACTACAACTTTGTGGGGGAGACCCGCACGGTGGATATGCACATCAAGTCCCTGCGCCAGAAGCTGGGGGAGGGGTATATCACCACGGTGCGCTCTGTGGGCTATAAAATGGTGTGAGGTGGACGGGATGCGACGGAAATTGACCTTGTACATCTTCCTCATTGCCGCCGCTGCGGTGATGCTCTCCACTGTGTTGGGCATCACCATCGTCCGCTGCCGGGAGGTGGAGGGGACCCAGCGGGCACTCTATCAGCTGCTCTCCTTCATGGATGCAGACGGAGCGGTGACGGATATGGACCGGCTGCTGCGGCAATTTGAGCAGTCGGGGAATGGACTGCGCCTCACCTTCATTGATGGGGATGGGAAGGTGCTGGGGGACACAGAGCGGGACACGGAGGAAAATCACGCCGGCCGCCCGGAGGTGGTGCAGGCCAGGGAGCAGGGCGTGGGGGAGGATGTGCGCCATTCTGCCACCACGGGAAAGACCATGGTGTATGTGGCCATGCGCTTTGAGGACGGCATTGTGGGGCGGGCGGCCCAGCCCATCGCCTCGGTGGACGCATTGGCGCTGCAGTGGGGGGCGGTTTTCATTGCAGGGGGGCTGCTGGCGCTGGTGCTGGCGCTTTTGCTGTCCAGAAAGCTGGCCGCAGACACGGTTAAGCCGGTGGAGGACGCCCAGGTGGCGGTGGCCCAGGTGGGTGAGACGCTGCAAAATGCCCGCAGTGAGTTTACCGCCAATGTGACCCATGAGCTGAAAACCCCCCTGACCTCCATCAAGGGGTTTACAGATATGATGGCGTCGGGGCTGGTGACAGACCCGGAGGACGAAAAGCGCTTTCTGTCCATGATTTCCGTAGAGGTGGAGCGGCTGACCAGCCTGGTGGACGACATCCTCAAGGTCTCTGAGCTGGAGACGGTGGCGGGCGTGACCGGCACCGAGCGGGCCGACCTGCTGGCGGTGGCGCAGGAGGTGGCCAGAATGCTTCAGCCCCAGGCAGAGCGCAGGCAGATTCAGCTGAAGGTGGAGGGGGAGCACCTGGAGGGGTGCATCACCCCCGACCGTTTCAAAGAGGTGGCCCTCAACCTCATGGAGAATGCGGTGAAGTACAACCGTCCCGGCGGGCGGGTCACCGCCTGTGTTGCCAAGGAGCGGGGCAGAGTGACCTTTGTGGTGTCAGACACCGGCATCGGCATTCCTGAGGAATGCCAAAGTCACGTGTTTGAACGGTTTTACCGGGTGGACAAGGGGCGCAGCCGGGCCGCAGGGGGCACAGGGCTGGGGCTGGCCATTGTCAAGCACATTGTAGCCCTCTATGGGGGGGAGATACGGCTGGCCAGCGTGGTGGGGTCTGGGACCACCATCACGGTGACTCTGCCGCAGCCGGGCAACTAGCGTGGGAAAAAACGTGCGCAGTTTCCACAATCTACGAGAGGATTGTGGAAGCTGCGCTTATGTTTTAGGCGGTTATTTCATTTTGATGGTGAGCAGCAGCTCCCCGGCCTTGACGGTGGTGCCGTCCTGGATGAACACCTGATCCACCACGCCGGACATACGGGCCACCACAGAGGTCTCCATCTTCATGGCCTCAATCACGGCCACCACCTGGTTTTCCTCCACCTTGTCCCCAGGCTTCACAGCCACCTTGGACACCATGCCGGGGATGGAGGAGCCAACCTGGCTCTTGTCGGCGGGATCGGCCAGGACCACACGCTTCCCCTTCACCTCCGCCCGTTTGTCGGGCACAGCCACCTCACGGCGCATACCGTTGAGCTCGAAGTTGACGGTGCGGGTGCCGTCCTCGTTCTGGTCCCCCAGACCCAGATAGCGGATGACCAGGGTCTTGCCGTCCTCGATGTCGATTTTGTTTGTCTCGCCCAGCGCCATGCCGTTGAAGAACACATGGCTGCCCATACGCATGATATAGCCGTATTCCTGGCGGTGACGGTGGTAGTCCTCGTACACCTTGGGGAAGAGGCAGTAGGAGAGCATGGCACGGGTGTTGATGTGCTCGGGGTCCATAAAGCGGCGCATTTCCTGGCGCACCTGGTCGAAGTCCACAGGGGGGAGCAGCTCGCCGGGGCGGCAGGTGATGGGCTTCTCCCCCTTGAGCACCACTTCTTGCAGCCCCTCCGGCTGGAAGCCCCAGGCGGGCTGGCCCATCATGCCCTTGAAGTAGGCCACCACAGAGTCGGGGAAGGAGAGGGATTTGCCCCGCTCCAGAATGTTGTCGGGGGTCAAGTCGTTTTGCACCATGAAGATGGCCAAATCTCCCACCATCTTGGAGGAGGGGGTCACCTTCACCAGGTCGCCCAGCATATCGTTGACGGTCTTGTACATCTCCTTGACCTCTTCAAACCGGGGGCCGAGGCCCAGGGAGACCACTTGGGGATAGAGGTTGGTGTACTGCCCGCCGGGAATCTCATAGCGGTAGATGTCCGTGGTGGGGCTGCGCAGACCCTCGTCGAAGCTGGCATAGCGCAGGCGCACATCTGCCCAATAGTTGTCCAGACGCTGAATCTCCCGCAGGTCCAGGCCGGTGTCCCGCTCCTGTCCCTCCAGGGCGGCCACCACGGCGGACAGCGAGGGCTGGCTGGTGAGGGAGGAGAGGGAGGCGGTGGCGCAGTCCACAATGTCCACACCTGCCTCGGCGGCCATCAGGTAGGCGGCTACCTGGTTGCCGGTGGTGTCGTGGGTGTGCAGGTGGATGGGCAGACCCACCTCCTGCTTGAGGGTGTGCACCAGCTTCTTGGCGGCATAGGGCTTGAGCAGGCCGGACATATCCTTGATGCACAGCAGGTGCGCCCCCCGCTTTTCCAGCTCCTTGGCCAGGTTCACATAGTAGTTCAGAGTGTACTTGTCCCGCTTGGGGTCGAGGATGTCGCCGGTATAGCACAAGGTGGCCTCGCACAGCTTGTTCTGGCGGAGCACCTCCTCCATGGCAATCTCCATGCCGGGAATCCAGTTGAGGGAGTCGAACACCCGGAACACGTCAATGCCCGAGCGGGCGGCCTCTGCGATGAATTCCCGCACCAGATTGTCGGGGAAGTTGGCGTAGCCCACCATGTTGGAGCCACGCAGGAGCATCTGGAAGGGGATGTTGGGAATGCGCTTACGCAGCATCTCCAACCGCTCCCAGGGGGACTCGTGGAGGAAACGGTAGGCGGTGTCAAAGGTGGCTCCGCCCCACATCTCCAGGGAGAAGCAGTCGTTCAAAATCTCCGCAGTGCCGGGGGCGCCCTTGAGCATATCCCGGGTGCGCATACGGGTGGACAGCAGGGACTGATGGGCGTCCCGCATGGTGGTATCGGTGATGAGCAGCTTCTTCTGATCCAGCACCCAGCGCTTGACCGCCTCGGGGCCCTGGGCATCCAGCAGCTGCTTGAGGCCGTGGAGGGGCTTGCCGGTGGGATGGGGGAAGCGGGGGGTGTCGTACTGGTGGCGCTCGGTGTTGGGATTGTCCACCTGGATTTGGGCAATGTACTTGAGCACCTTGGTGGCACGGTCCCGGCTGCTCTCAATGTCAAACAGCTCGGGGGTGGTGTCGATGAACTTGGTGTGGCACTGCCCGGCATGGAAGGCGGGGTGAGCCAGGATGTTGGTGATGAAGGGCAGGTTGGTCTTGACCCCGCGCACGTGCTCCTCCCCCACGGCACGGATGGCCCGGCGGCAGGCACCCTCAAAGGTGCTGTCCCAGGCGGTGATTTTCACCAGAAGCGAGTCGTAATAGGGGGAGATGACGGCGCCTGCCGCAGCATTGCCGCCGTCCAGACGGACGCCAAAGCCGCCGCCGGAGCGGTAGGCGGTGATTTTGCCCGTGTCGGGGGCAAAGTTGTTGGAGGGGTCCTCGGTGGTGACACGGCACTGAATGGCATAGCCGTTGATGTTCAGATTGTCCTGACTGCCCATGCCGATGGCGGGGTGGGAGAGGGGGTGCCCCTCGGCGATGAGAATCTGCGCCCGCACCAAATCCACGCCGGTGACCATCTCGGTGACGGTGTGCTCCACCTGAATGCGAGGGTTCATCTCGATGAAATAGTGCTGCCCCGTCTTGCCGTCCACCAGGAATTCCACGGTGCCGGCGTTGACGTAACCCACGTGGCGGGCAATCTTCACCGCGTCCGCCCGCAGGGCCTGGATGGTCTCCTGGGGCACCGACCAGGCGGGGGCATACTCCACCACCTTTTGGTAGCGGCGCTGGAGGGAGCAGTCGCGCTCCCCCAGGTGCACCACATTGCCGTGCTCGTCGGCGAGTATCTGCACCTCAATGTGTTTGGGGTCTACCAGGAACTTTTCGATGAAGATGTCCTCGTTGCCAAAGGCCTTGCGGGCCTCGTTCTTCACCAGGTGGAACTCCCGCCGCACATCCTCGGCGGTGTCGCAGCGGCGCATCCCCCGCCCGCCGCCGCCGGCGGCAGCCTTGAGGATGATGGGGAAGCCGTAGCTTTCCGCCTTGGCCACCGCCTCCTCCTCGTCCTTCAGGGGCTGGGTGGAGCCGGGGATGATGGGCACCTGGCAGGCCATTGCCGTGGCCTTGGCGGCCAGCTTATCCCCCATTTGAGCCAGGATGTGGGAGGGAGGGCCGATGAACTTGATGTTGTTTTCCTCGCAGGCCCGGGCAAAGTCGGCATTTTCGGACAAAAAGCCGTAGCCGGGGTGAATGGCGCTCACCTTGCGGCGGCGGGCCAGGTCAATGATGGCGGGGATATCCAGATAGGCCCCCAGCGGGGATTGGTTCTCACCGATGAGATAGGCCTCATCCGCTTTGATGCGGAACAGGGAGTTGATGTCCTCGTTGGAGTACATGGCCACCGTGTTCAGCTCCAGGTCATAGCAGGCGCGGAAGATGCGGATGGCAATCTCGCCGCGGTTGGCGACCAGAACTTTGGAAAAGCGTTCAGGCATGGGAAACCTCCTTATGAGTACGCAAATCTTTCTAGCATAGATTATACCGTCAAATGCGCCCCAATGCAATGTTAAATCCATAAAAGATTGGCCAAAGGAGGGGAGGAAACATGGGGAAAGCAGAGAGCGGGGCGGGGGTCAGCCGGGGAAGCACAGCCGCACCGCCCAGCTGGCGGCCAGAAAGCCCGCCAGATCAGCGCATAGGGCGGCGGGAATGGCATAGCGGGAGCGGCGAATGCCGGCGGCGCCGAAGTACACCGCCACGGTGTAGAATGTGGTTTCGGTGGAACCCAGCATCACAGCCGCAGTGCGGCCCACCAGGGAGTCCGGCCCGTAGGCGGATATCAGCTCCGCCCCCACCCCCAGCGCCGCCGAGCCGCTCACCGGGCGTACCAGCATCAGGCCCATGACCTCCGGGGGCAGGCCCAGCAGGGAGAGCACGGGGGAGAGCAGTTGGGAGAGGCGGTCCAGCGCCCCGGAGGCGCGCAGCATATACACCGCAGCCAGCAGGCATACCAGCGGGGGGAGAATGCGCACGGCCACCTGGAGCCCCTCGCCAGCGCCCTTTACCAGCGCATCCCACAGGTCCACCCCACGCACAACCCCCCAAAGGGAGATGGAGAACAGCAGGAAGGGGACGAGCATTGTGATGAGCAGTTCCATCCGCTCACCTCCACACCCGGGCCATCCATTTGGCCGCACCAATGCCCACGGCGAGGGAGAGGGCGGAGGCCAGCCATACCGCCGGGAGGATGTCAAAGGGGGTGGCGCATCCGGCCGCGGAGCGCACACTGGCCACTGTGGTGGGGATGAGCTGCATGGAGGCGGTGTTGCACACCACCAGCAGGCACAGGCTGTCCGAGGCCACCCCGGGGCTGCGCTGGGCCATGCGCCGGGCGGCCTCCAGCCCCAGGGGGGTGGCGGCGTTGCCCAGCCCCAGCAGGTTGGCGGACACATTGGCGCTCACGGCATCCATGGTGTCCTGATCCTGGGCAAAGTCGGGGTAGAGCCGCTTGAGGACGGGGCGCAGCAGCCGGGCCAGCCCATGGGACAGACCTGAGCGGCGCATCACCTCCATCACCCCCATCCACAGCGCCAATGCGCCCGCCATGGACAGGCACAGCTCCACCCCCGCCCCCGCCCCTTCCAGGGCCGCAGCGGCCACTTCAGGCCCCTGACCAGATGACAAACCAGATAAAATTGCGGCACCTACCATAAGCAACCAAATGAAAGAAATTGTCATTAAACAAACCCCCTTTTACCATTTCTTATAACAATATGAAAGCGTATAGCGGATATTGCCTTCAAAAAAATGACAGCAAAAATCAAAATCACACAAATTCCTTGATAGTTTTTCCTATTTTGTCATTGACAACACTATACGATGTGTTATAATACAAACAGAACCTGCGAGCGAAGTATCGTACCGCAGATTGCCCGATTGGATCTGCCATGCACGTTGTCTTTGCTCCGATGCACAAAGTCACTTTTTCGTAAAAAATTGCGCCCTGAAAAAAGGGGGGATGGACTGCGGAAGGGTGATCGTTTGACCTACAAGGATGGCTGACGGGCCGGGTATCCGGTCGGTTGGTTGACCCTATGGCGACCCCATCAGCACAGGATAGGATCTGACGGCATTGGACCCCAAAAGATAATGCCAATGGAACACAAAGGACAATGGGCCATTTATAAGGAGGAGTCGAAATGAAGTCAACTGGTATCGTGAGAAAAGTGGATGAGCTGGGCCGCATCGTGCTGCCCATCGAGCTGCGCCGCACCCTGGACATCGCCGAGCGTGACGCCCTGGAGATTTATGTGGATGGTGCTTCTATCGTTCTGAAGAAGTATCAGCCCGCCTGCCTTTTCTGCGGCGAGTCCCGTGACGTGACCAACTTCAAGGGCAAGAACATCTGCGCCAGCTGCCTGCGAGAGATTGCCCAAAAGTAATAAATTTTTCAGCAGGAGAAGCCTCCGCCGGAGCCAAGGGCCCGGCGGAGGTTTTTTTCAGCTTTGCCACAAAAACCCCCGGAAAAATTCAGGCGAAAATATACGAATAGTTATCGAATTTGAAGGAAAAACCCGGTCATGCTGGGCAGCGTGACCGGGAATGAGACAGACGGTGTTGGTTGTCGTGGATGAGACAGACGGTGTTGGTCGTCGGGGATGAGACGGGCGGCGCTGGTTGCCGTGGGTGGGACGGACGGCATTGGTTGCCTTGGATGAGGCGGACGGCCTTAGTTGCTATGGGCGGGAAGCCGGGCGGGGGGACAGCGGGGCGTTGGAGGGTCTGTATCCACCCGGCTGCACACCTGGATGTACACCCGGCTGCGTACCAGGCTGCCCGGCAAAGGCTGGGTGGGCCTGACAGAGGCGGGGCAGGGGGGCGTGGGGGGTTATTTGCCCAGGGCCAGGTCATACAGCTGCTTCTTTTTCAGGCCGAACTGGGGGGCGGCCTGGGCGGCGGCCTCCTTGAGGGAGAGCCCTTCAGCCCTGAGCTGGGCAACCAGCTCCAGGGCGGCCTGGGGGTCGGCCTCCTGCACGGCGGGGGGCGCACCCTCCACCACCAGGACAAACTCCCCCCGTGGCTCCTGGCTCTGGTAGTGCGCCGCTGCCTCCCCCAGGGTGGTGCGCCACACCTCCTCGTGGAGCTTGGTCAGCTCCCGGCACAGGGTGATGGGGCGCTGGGGGCCAAAGGTTTCTGCCAGGTCGGAGAGGGTGGCGCTCAGCTTGTGGGGCGCTTCGTAGAAGAGCATGGTGCGCACTTCCCCTGCCAGACTGTCCAGGTGGGCACGGCGGTTCTTCTTATTCTGGGGCAAAAAGCCCTCGAAGGTAAAGCGGGCGGTGGGCAGGCCGGACACAGACAGGGCTGTGACCAGGGCGCAGGGGCCGGGGATTGCCAGCACCGGCACGCCGTTGGCGGCGCACAGGGCCACCAATTCCTCCCCGGGGTCGGAGATGGCGGGGGTGCCCGCATCGGTGACCAGGGCGCAGTGCTCGCCAGCCAGCAGGCGGCGGAGGATGGCCTCCCCTGCCGGGGTGGCATTGTGGCGGTGGTAGGTGACCATGGGCTTTTTCAGCCCCAGGTGGTTGAGCAGCTTGACGGTCACCCGGGTGTCTTCTACGGCGAGAAAATCCACCTGGGCCAGGGTGTCCGCCATGCGGCGGGAGATGTCCCCCAGGTTGCCGATGGGGGTGGGCACTAAGTAGAGGGTGCCAGGCATATTGTTGTCTCCTTTGCTGGGTTTCTCAAAAACGGTGGGCCTTTGGGGCAGGGTGGGGGCGGAACCATGCCGACGGGGGCAGGGCGTCAGGGGATGAGCTGGTCACGGCGCATGGTGAGGGAAATGCGGCGCTTTTGGGGGTCCACCTCTCTGACCCACACGGTGACCACATCGCCCACGCACAGCAGCTCGGACGGGTGGTTGACAAAGCGGTCGGCAATCTGGCTGATGTGCACCAGCCCATCCTGGTGTACGCCGATGTCCACAAAGGCGCCGAAGTCGATGACATTGCGCACGGTGCCCTTGAGCTCCATGCCCGGCTTCAGGTCTTTGATGTCCAGAACATCGGTGCGCAGTATGGGCGGGGGCAGCTCATCCCGGGGATCTCGGCCCGGCTTCATCAGCTCCCCTGCCACATCCAGCAGGGTGGGAACGCCAACGCCGCACACCTGGGCGGCCTGTTCCAGGCCATACTGGTGGAGCAGGGCGGGCAGATCGGGCAGGGTTCCCCCTTCCACATCCGCCATGGTACAGCCGCACAGGGTGAGCAGGCGTTCTGCCGCCGGGTAGCTCTCGGGGTGGACGGCGGTGTGGTCCAGGGGGGAGGGGCTTTCCGGCACCCGGAGGAAGCCGGCGCACTGCTGGTAGGCCTTGGGGCCCAGCTTGGGCACCTTGAGCAGCTGCTTGCGGGCAGTGAAGGGGCCGTGCTCCTCCCGGTAGGCCACGATATTCTTTGCCGTGGCGGCGTTCAGCCCGGCCACCCGCTGGAGCAGCGGGGCGGAGGCGGTGTTCACATCCACGCCCACGGCGTTGACGCAGTCCTCCACCACGCCCTCCAGGGCCTCGCCCAGTCGGGTCTGGGGCATATCGTGCTGGTACTGCCCCACGCCGATGCTGCGGGGGTCGATTTTCACCAGTTCTGCCAGAGGGTCCTGGAGGCGGCGGGCGATGGACACCGCCGAGCGGAGATTCACGTCAAAGTCGGGGAACTCCTCCGCTGCCAGCTTGGAGGCAGAGTACACCGAGGCACCCGCCTCGTTGACCATGGCATAGCTCACCCCGCCCCCCACGGCGGCAATCAGCTCCACTGCCATTTGCTCCGTCTCCCGGCTGGCGGTGCCGTTCCCAATGGCCAGATGGGAGACGTGGTGGGTGCGGATGAGGGCGGACAGGGTCTTGATGGCCGCCTGCTTCCCCCGGTCCTTGCGGGTGGGGTAGACCACTGTGGTGGCCAGCACCTTGCCTGTGGCGTCCACCACCGCCACCTTGCAGCCCATGCGGTAGCCGGGATCCAGTCCCATGGTGACAAAGCCCTTGACAGGGGGCTGCATGAGCAGGGGCCTGAGGTTGAGGGCAAACTGGCCGATGGCCCCCTCGTTGGCCTGGTCGGTGAGGCAGGTGCGCACCTCCCGTTCCAGAGAGGGGGCAATGAGCCGGTCGTAGGCGTCCTCTGCTGCGGCGTTGAGCAGCTGGGTGGAGGGGGTATTGCCCCGCACCACACCCTGGCGCAGGGTGGCAAGGGCGTCCTGACGGTCCATGTCCACCGATACCTTGAGCACCCCTTCCCGCTCCCCCCGGTTGATGGCCAGCACCTGATGGCCGTGCACCTTGGACAGGGGGGCGGAGAAGGCGTAGTACAGCCGATATACCGAGTCCTCCGGCTCCTTGGCGGCGGCCTGGGAGGTGAGGGTGGCCCGGCACTGGGATAGGGTACGCAGCTCCTTGCGCAGCTGGGCGTTGTCAGAGAGCATCTCTGCGATGATGTCCGAAGCCCCCTGGAGGGCGGCCTCCGGGCTGTCCACGCCCTGCCCAGGGTTGACATACTCCGCAGCCAGGGTGCGGGGCGGGGGGCTTTTGGGGGACTGGGCCAGCAGCGTCACAGCCAGAGGCTCCAGCCCCCGCTCCCGGGCGATGGTGGCGCGGGTGCGGCGCTTTTGCTTATAGGGGCGGTACAAGTCCTCCACCTCGGCCAGGGTGGCGGCGCTGTCCAGAGCGGCGGACAGCTCGGGGGTGAGCTTGTCCTGGGCTTGGATGGCCTGCCTGACCTCCTGACGGCGCTGTTCCAGCCCCCGCAGGTAGTGCAGGCGGTCGGACAGGGTGCGGATGAGCTGGTCATCCATGCTCCCGTGCTGCTCTTTGCGGTAGCGGGCGATGAAGGGCACGGTGTTGCCCTCGTCCAGCAGGTTGACCACCTGCGCCACATGGCGGGGGGATTGCTGCAGCTCGGCTGCCAGCTGGTTGATGATGGATTGCATGAAATGCCTCCTGTATACGATTTCCAAAGCTCCGGCGGCGGATGTCAGTTGAAGGTATCCGCCTCCTGGGCAAAGATTTCTCCCACACGCTGGCGGAGCAGGGCGTGCTCCGGCTGGGAGAGGTCGGGGTCTTGCGCCAGCAGCGCCTGGGCGGCGTCTCTGGCCTCGTGGAGCAGCTCCACATCTGAGGCGAAGTCGGCCACCTTGAGCTGGGGCAGGCCGTGCTGGCGCTTGCCGAAAAAGTCGCCCGGGCCACGGAGGGTGAGGTCGGCTTCGGCGATTTCAAAGCCGTCGGTGGTGCGGCAGAGGGTGCACAGGCGCTCCCGGGCGGCTTCCCCCCGGCTGGCGGAGACCAGGATGCACCAGCTCTTGTGGCAGCCCCGCCCCACCCGTCCCCGCAGCTGGTGGAGCTGGGACAGGCCAAACCGCTCGGCGTTCTCCACAATCATCACCGTGGCATTGGGCACATCCACCCCCACCTCAATGACGGTGGTGGACACCAGGATGTCCACCTGTCCCTGGGAGAAGGCGGACATCACCGATTCTTTCTCCCTGGCCTTCATCTTGCCGTGGACCAGTCCCACCCGCAGGTGGGGGAATACCTGGGTTTGCAGCTGCTGGGCGTAGGCGGTGGCGGCCTTCAGGTCGGGGGCGTCCTCCTCCTGGGGGAGGGGGATCAGTCCCTCGGTATCTCCCACGGCGGGACAGACGATGTACACCTGCCGGCCCTGGGCCACCTGCTCCCGGATAAAGCCGTACATCCCCTGCCGCTTTGCCTCCCCCACGGCGAAGGTGGAGATGGGGGTGCGTCCCGGGGGAAGCTCGTCCAGAATGGACACCTCCAAATCCCCGTAGATGAGCAGGGCCAGCGTGCGGGGGATGGGGGTGGCGGACATGACCAGTACATGGGGCTGTGCGCCCAGGGCGGAGCCCTTTGCCGCCAGCGCCGCCCGCTGGGCCACGCCGAAGCGGTGCTGCTCATCGGTGATGACCAGCCCCAGGCGGGCATAGCGCACCCCCTCGGAGAACAGTGCGTGGGTGCCCACCGCCACAGACAAGGCGCCCTGCTCCAGCTGGGAGAGGATGGCCTTTCGCTCCTTCCCCTTCACCGAGCCGGTGAGCAGGGCCACGGAAACACCGGCGGGGGAGAGCAGGGCGGTGAGGGTGCGGTAGTGCTGCTCGGCCAGCAGCTCGGTGGGGGCCATAAGGGCGCACTGCACCCCATTGCAGGCGGCGGCCCAGGCGGCATAGGCGGCCACCACCGTTTTGCCGGAACCCACATCCCCCATCACCAGGCGGTTCATGGGGCGGGGGCGGGCGATGTCCCCGGCGATGTCCTCCATGGCCCGGCGCTGAGCGCCGGTGGGGGTGAAGGGGAGCAGGGAGAGGTAGGCGTGCATGGGAGGCGGGGGGAGGGGGGTGCCCTCACCCTGCACCCGCCGCTCCTTGAGCAGTCCCAGGCCGCAGGTGAGGGTGAAAAACTCCTCGAAAATCAGCCGCCGCCGGGCCAGGGCCAGCGCCTCATAATCCCTGGGGAAGTGGATGTTTTGGAGGGCGAACTCCCGCTGGCACAGCTGATGGGACAGCCGCACCGGGGCGGGGATGGCGTCGGGCGCCTGCTGGGTGCAGTGCTCCACGGCCTGCTGGGCCAGAGAGAGGAGCAGCTGGTTGGACACGCCCGCTGTGAGGGGATAGACGGGGAGGATGCGCCCGGTGATTTGCCCCCGTCCCTCCGGCTCGAAGGCGGGGCTGGTCATGGAGCGGCGGTGGCCCATCGCCTCCACCTTTCCGAAGAACACATAGCTGTCCCCCGGCCGGAACACCTCACGCAGATAGGATTGGTTGAAGAAGGTCAGGTGCAGCTGGCCGGTGTGATCCACCACCCGCAGCTTCACCAAATCCATCCCCTTGCGGATGTGGGACAGGGTGGGGTAGTCTGCCACCATGGCGCACACGCAGCAGGCCTCCCCGGCTGGGGCCTCCCGGATGGTATACACCGTCCGGCGGTCCTCGTAGCGGTGGGGGTAGTAGTCCAAAAGATTGCCCAAGTGGGTCAGACCCAGCTTCTCCAGTTTCTTTGCCCGGGCAGGGCCCACCCCTGTCAATGCGGTGAGGGGGGTGGCGGGGGTATAGACCATGGCAGTCACCTCCTCCGGTGTTGTCCAGGTGATTATAGCAAAAAATCAGCGGTGGGGCAACCGCTGAAGCATAAGAAATGGTAGAAAATGAAAATGCGGAGAGGGGCAAATGCCCCGCCGCCCATCTTCGGGGCGGCGGGGTGGAAAGTGAAAGAGGGGTGGGCGCTTCTCAGATGTCACGCCTCGCCTGTTCGCAACGGCTGGCTTCCCTCCGATTCGGGACAGGCATGGCGGGCTG
>CALXDR010000036.1 GCA_944387115.1 uncultured Oscillospiraceae bacterium | reverse complement strand
TCTGCTCAGTTGGCTGGCCGGGAGCGGTCAGGACACGCAGAACACCGGCTACCAGCTGCATCAGTCCCAGGTTGCCATCGGCTCCGGTGGCCTGCTGGGGCTGGGGCTGGGCAACAGCCGGCAGAAGTTCCTCTATCTGCCCGAGGAGCACAACGACTTTATCTTCGCCATTGTGTGCGAGGAGCTGGGACTGGTGGGGGCGTGCCTGATTATGTTCCTCTTCGCCCTGCTCATCATCCGGGGGTACTGGCTGGCCATTCACGCCAGGGACCGCTTTGGCACCCTGCTCATCGTGGGCATCACCACCATGTTTGCCGCCCAGATTCTCTTCAACATCGGCGTGGTCACCGGGGTGCTGCCCACCACGGGCATCTCGCTGCCGTTTTTCAGCTACGGCGGCACGGCGCTGTTCATCCAGCTGGCCGCTATGGGCATTGTCCTGAGTGTGTCCCGGCAAATCCCGGCCCCCAAGGCGGAATAGGAGGGGTGAGATGAAGGTTCTATTCACCTGCGGCGGAAGCGCAGGACATGTCAACCCCGCTCTGGCGGTGGCGCAGGTATTCCAGGCCAGGCACCCGGGGTGCGAGATTCGCTTTATCGGCGCAGAGCGGGGGATGGAGCGGCAGCTGGTGGAGCGGGCGGGCTATCCCATTGATGTGGTCAAGGTGTCCACCTTTGAGCGGCAGCTGTCCTGGAAGGTGGTGCGCCACAACCTCAAAAGCGTGGTAAAGCTCCCTGTGGGGCGGTTTCAGGCCCGCAGGCTCCTCAGGCAGTTTCAGCCCGACCTGGTGGTGGGCACGGGGGGATATGCCTCCTTCCCCGCAGTGCGGGAGGCTGCCCGGCTGGGCATTCCCACCGCCATCCACGAGTCCAACGCCTACCCCGGCCTCACCACCCGCACCCTGGCGGGCAAGGTGGATTTGGTGATGGTGGGCTTCCCCGAGGCCAGGGCCTTTTACCGGAAGGCCCGGCGGGTGGAGGTCACCGGAACCCCGGTGCGGGAGGAGTTTTTCACCCTGGACCGCACCCAGGCCCGGCTGGCCCTGGGTCTGACGGACCACCAGCCTCTGGTGGTGTCCTTCTGGGGCTCCCAGGGGGCGGCGCACATGAACCACAAGACGCTGGACTTGCTGGCGCAGTGGAGCCGGGAGGGAAGGCCCTTCCACTACATCCATGGCGCCGGGCGCAATTTCGAGGAGATGAGCCAGGCGCTGGAGCAGCGGGGCATCCAGGTGGGGGAGGATGTGGTGCGCCCCTACATCCACGATATGCCCACGGTGATGGCCGCCGCCGACCTGGTGATTTGCCGGGCGGGGGCGTCCACCCTGGGAGAGCTGACGGCGCTGGGCAAGCCCGCCATTTTGGTGCCCTCCCCCTTTGTGGCGGCCAACCACCAGTACAAAAACGCCAAGGTGCTGGCCGACCGGGGGGGTGCGGTGCTGATGGAGGAGGCAGGGTGCTCCGGGGAGCAGCTCTACCGCACGGCCATGGCGCTGCTGGCGGACGGGGCCAAGCGGGCGGAGATGGGCCGGGCCCTCAAGACCCTTGCCGCACCCACCGCCGCCCAGGACATCTATCAGGCCCTGTACGCCCTGCTGCGCTGACCCCACGCCGGACCAACCGCCTCACCCCGGCATAGGATGGAGAGATTTCATCCACGGGGAGGCTTTGTCATGAGTGTATTGTGTATCCACGGTGGGACGCCGCTGGAAGGGGAACTGATGGTCCAGGGGGCCAAGAACAGTGTGCTCCCCATCCTGGCGGCCTGCTTGCTGGCCCGTGAGCCGGTGACGCTGTACAACTGTCCGAAACTCACCGATGTGGCCGCAGCGCTGGACATTTTGGAGCAGCTGGGGTGCCGCACCCTCCGGGAGGGGCACACGGTGTGGGTAGACCCCAGGCTGGCCTGCGCCACGGTGGTGACGGAGGAGCGGATGCGGGCCATGCGCTCGTCCATCATCTTTCTGGGGCCCATGCTGGCCCGGATGGGCGAGGCCCACATGACCTATCCCGGCGGGTGCGAGCTGGGGCCCAGGCCCATTGATCTGCACCTCAAGGCCCTGCGCACCCTGGGCTGTCAGGTGACGGAGGAGGGGTGCGCCATCCACGCCACAGGCCACCCCGCCGGGGGGGAGGTACATCTGGCTCTGCCCAGCGTGGGAGCCACCGAGAACGCCATGCTCTGCGCCGTGGGCGCCGGGGGAGATACCACCATCACCAACGCCGCCCGTGAGCCGGAGATTGTGGCCCTCCAGGAGTTTCTCAATACCCTGGGGGCCAAGGTGCAGGGGGCAGGCAGCTCGGTGATTTCCGTGGAGGGCGGACGCCGCCTGGGCGGGGGGTCCTTCACGGTGATGGGGGACCGGATTGTGGCCGCCACCCTCCTGTCCGCTGTTGCGGCGGCGGGGGGAAGGGTGCGGCTGCGGGGGACGGACTGGCGGCAGGTATCCACGGTGCTCACCGTGTTCCACCAGGCGGGGTGCCGGGTGGACAGCCGGAGGGACAGCGTGGCCCTGGCCCGGGACCCCCACCGGCCCCTGCGGGGGGTGCCCACCATTCGCACAGCGCCCTATCCCGGCTTTCCCACCGACGCCCAGGCCCCGGTGATGGCGGCGCTGGCGGCGGGGCAGGGGCGCACCTTGTTCGTCGAGACCATGTTTGACAGCCGTTACCGCCATGTGGAGCAGCTGCAGCGCATGGGGGCGGACATCACCACGGCGGGGCAGGTGGCCCTGGTGCGGGGGGTGCCCCGGCTCCACGGCGGCAGGGTGGAGGCCACCGACCTGCGGGGCGGCGGCGCGCTGGCAGTGGCGGCGCTGGGCGCAGAGGGGGAGAGCACCCTGGCCGGTCTGCACCACGTGGACCGGGGATATGAACAGCTGGAGCAGGTGCTTCAGGGACTGGGCGCAAAGGTGCATCGGGTAGAGGCGCTGCCAGAGGAGGCGCACTGCGCCCAGTGACCATAGATATACAGAGGAGGAAGCGGTTGATGGAGGCAAGACAGCGCAGGCATCGCTCCCGTTCCAAACGGCGGGGGCGGTTTCGGGGGCTATATCAGGTGTTGTCCGTGCTGGCGGTGACGGCGGCCATTGCGGTGGCCTGTGTGGTGTTCTTTCGGGTCAATGTGATTGAGGTGACGGGAAACGCCCGCTACACCGCCCAGGAGGTGGTGGAGGCCTCGGGCATTGCAATCGGGGACAATCTGGCGGCCCTCCCCCAGGGGGAGATTGCCAGTCGCATTCGCACCCGGCTGCCCTATGTGGAGTCGGTGGCCATCCACCGCCTGCTCCCCGACGGGGTGCGCCTGGTGGTGAAGGAGCGGGTGGCCGCCGCCTCGGTGGCAGGGGCTGACGGCAACCGCTACCTGGTCTCCGCCACCGGCCGCCTGCTGGAGCTGGACCCTGGGGAGGGGGCCATGACCCTCACCGGGCTGACCGCCCTCAACCCCGCCGTGGGCGGGACCCTGACGGTGGCGGAGGAGGAGGCGCCCCGGCTGGAGTATGTGCAAAGCCTCCTGTCTGCCCTGGAGGAACGGGAGATGCTGGGGAAGTGTACGGCGCTGGACTGCACCCAGGAGCTCACCTTCACCCTGACCTACCAGATCTACCAGGTCAAGCTGCCCGCTACGGCGGATTACACCGACGAGCTGCGTCTGCTCCGGGGGGCGCTGGAGAGCGGGGAGCTGCCCCAGGGGGTGGCGGGAACCTTTGATTTGACGGTAGAGGCTGGAAAGGCCTTCTTCCGGCCCAGCGCCTCCTGAGGGGAGGAAGAAAAAATGTCCCCCCATGGGGGCGGAAGGGAGAAAAAACATCATTTCTCCTATTGACCCCATGGAGAAAAGACGATACAATAAAACGGAAACCCAACTCCAGGTGGCACTGTGCCCACCGGAACACACAAGATGTCCCACGGGGGATTGCCCCGGTTTACCATGTATACTCAGGAGGGCTACCTATGGCTTTTATGATGGATTCTAAAATCGAAGGCGGAGATGTTTTAAAGGTAATCGGCGTTGGCGGCGGCGGCAACAATGTGGTCAACCGCATGGTGCGTGCTGGCATGAAGGGCGTGGAGTTCATTGCGGTGAATACCGACCGGCAGTGCCTCAATGCCTCGGAGGCCACCCAGAAGCTGCCCATCGGCGAAAAGCTCACCGGCGGCAAGGGGGCGGGGGCCAACCCGGAGGTGGGCCGTGAGTCCGCCAAGGAGAGCAAGGAGCAGATTGCCGCACTGCTGGACGGCACCGACATGGTGTTTGTCACCGCCGGTATGGGCGGCGGCACCGGCACCGGTGCGGCCCCTGTGGTGGCGGAGATTGCCAAGGAGCGGGGCATCCTCACCGTGGGCGTGGTCACCAAGCCCTTCTCCTTTGAGGGCCGCCGCCGGATGGACCAGGCCATGAAGGGCATTGAGGAGCTGCGCCAGAAGGTAGACTCCCTCATCATCATCCCCAACGACCGCCTGAAATACGCCACGGACGAAAAGCTCACCTTCGCCAATGCCTTCGCCATTGCCGACGATGTGCTGCGCCAGGCGGTGCAGTCCATCTCCGACCTCATCACCACCACCGGCATGATCAACCTGGACTTTGCCGATGTCACCGCCGTGATGAAGGATGCCGGTCTGGCCCACATGGGCGTGGGCCGTGCCGCCGGGAAGAACAAGGCGGAGGAGGCCACCCGCATCGCCATCAACAGCCCCCTGCTGGAAACTTCTATCCAGGGCGCAAAGGGCATCATTGTCAATATCACCGGCAACCTGGACTTGGACTTCGAGGAGGTGGAGCGTGCCGCCGAGATGGTCAAGGAGGTGGCCGATCCCGACGCCCTGTTCATGATGGGCGCTGCCTTCGACGAGACGCTGGAGGACGAAATCCGTGTGACCGTCATCGCCACCGGCTTTGGCGGGGTCACCAACCCCCTGCCCGGCAGACAGCAGGAGGCAGAGCAGCCCGCTGCCGCCCCCGCCGCCCCCGCCGCTCCCGCTGCGCCCCAGACCAGTGCGCCTGCCGCCCAGGAGGAGCCCTCTGTGGGGAGCATCTTGGCCGACTCCCTCTCTGGAGCCGCCCACACCCAGGCCCAGCCCCAGGCCGGGGAGCAGGCCGCCGCCCCCCGGAGCGTCACTCCGCCCATCCCGCTGGCGGAGGAGGAGAAGGGGGAGAGCGACTACTTTGACGACATCTTCCGCATCTTCAACAAGAAATAAGCTGCTGCAAAAGCCGTGCCGGTGGGCACGGCTTTTGGCGTATGTGCCCAGGGCAGAGGGGGACAGGGGAAAGTGCGAAAGGGGAGGGGGAATTCCCTGTGAAAAACTGGGCGAAAGTGACGAAAACGGATATGTGGCCCGGTGCATCTTGACAAAAAAACCGTCAAAGCGTACAATAAAGGCAATTCTTTTCGGAGGAGTGGTAACATGGCGCAGTTTTCCTATGAGAACAAGTTTGTCAAAAGCGGCCTGACCTTTGATGATGTGCTGCTGATTCCCGCCGAGAGCAATGTGCTCCCTGCGGACATTGACCTGCATACCCGGCTGACCCGCAAAATCACCCTGAACATTCCGGTGATGAGCGCAGCCATGGATACAGTGACGGAGGCCCGTATGGCCATCGCCCTGGCCCGTGAGGGCGGCATCGGCATCATCCACAAGAATATGTCCATCGGCGCCCAGGCCGAGCAGGTGGACATGGTGAAGCGCAGTGAAAACGGCGTCATTACCAACCCCTTCTGGCTTGGCCCCGGCCACACCCTGGCGGAGGCGGACGAGCTGATGGGGAAGTACCGCATCTCCGGCGTGCCCATCTGCGACCAAGGGAAGCTCATTGGCATCATCACCAACCGTGACATGAAGTTTGAGACGGACATGAACCAGCTCATTGACAACGTGATGACCAAGGACAACCTGGTCACTGCGCCCGAGGGCACCACCCTTCAGGAGGCCAGGGAGATTCTCCGCCGCCACAAAATTGAGAAGCTGCCCATCGTGGACAAGGACTTCCACCTCAAGGGTCTGATTACCATCAAGGACATTGACAAGGCCCAGGTGTATCCCAACTCCGCCCGGGACGACAAGGGCCGCCTGCTGGTGGGCGCTGCCATCGGCGCTACCCCCGACGTGCTCGACCGTGTGGCCGCCCTGGTGGAGGCGGGGGCGGATGTGCTCTGCCTGGACTCCGCCCACGGCCACTCCCAGAACATCCTGGAGTGCGTCAAGCGCATCAAGTCCCTCTACCCCAACGTCCAGCTCATTGCCGGCAATGTGGCCACCGCCGCCGGCACCCGGGCGCTCATTGAGGCGGGTGCGGACTGCGTGAAAATCGGCATCGGCCCCGGCTCCATCTGCACCACCCGTGTGGTGGCGGGCATTGGCGTGCCCCAGATTACCGCCGTGTTTGACGCCGCTCAGGTGGCTGCGGAGTACGATGTGCCCATCATTGCCGACGGCGGCATCAAGTACTCCGGCGACATTGCCAAGGCCATTGCCGCCGGGGCCAATGTGGTCATGCTGGGTTCCCTGCTGGCAGGGTGTGAGGAGTCCCCCGGGGATACCGAGGTGTACCAGGGCCGTCAGTTCAAGGTGTACCGGGGCATGGGCTCCCTGGGCGCCATGTCCAAGGGCTCCAAGGACCGCTACTTCCAGCAGAACAACAAAAAGCTGGTGCCCGAGGGCGTGGAGGGCCGTGTGCCCTATAAGGGACAGGTTTCCGACACCATCTATCAGATGATGGGCGGCCTGCGGGCCGGTATGGGCTACTGCGGCTGCGGCACCGTGGACGAGCTGCGCCATAACGCCCAGTTTACCCAGATTACCTCCGCCGGTCTGAAGGAGTCCCACCCCCACGACATCTATATCACCAAGGAAGCGCCGAACTATACGATTAATCCGCAATAACGAAGTGCTGAGCCCCCGGAGTAGCTCGGATGGACTGGAGCGAAGGGCAAAACCCAGGGCGGGCAACGCCCGACCGGATTTGCCCTGAGTCGGAGGGAAGCCGAGCGTACACGGAGGGGAGCGAGGCATGACATCACCGAAGCGTCCCAGCCGTTGCGAGCAGGCGAGGCGTGACATCACTGCCCCCGCCCCCAATCAGACAGCCGTTCTGACCGGGGGCGGGGCGTTTTTTGGAGAAATCCACCGTTGACAAACGGGGCGCAGGCGGGTATAATAGCCGAGACAAATGAATCCACCTTATCAAGAGTGGTTGAGGGACCGGCCCGATGACACCACGGCAACCTGCCCAGCAAGGTGCCAATTCCGGCGGAAACGCGAGATGAGGATTGCCCCAGCGCACCATCCCCCGCCTTCCGGCGAGGGATTTTTTGCGCTGCATTGAGAAAGGAACGAATGACCATGGCAAAACGACTGTTTACTTCCGAGTCCGTCACTGAGGGACACCCCGATAAAATCTGCGACCAAATCTCCGATGCGGTGCTGGACGCCATCATCGCCCAGGACCCCCAGGCCCGTGTGGCCTGCGAGACCACCGTATCCACCGGCCTCATCCATGTGATGGGGGAGATTACCACCTCCTGCTATGTGGACATCGCCAAAATCGCCCGGGAAGTGGTGCGGGACATCGGCTACGACCGGGCCAAATTCGGCTTTGACTGCGACACCTGCGGCGTCATCACCAACATTGACGAGCAATCCCCCGACATTGCCATGGGGGTGGACAAGGCGCTGGAGGCCAAGCAGGGCGAGATGGACGACCAGCTGGACGGCGGCGCCGGCGACCAGGGCATGATGTTCGGCTACGCCTGCCGGGAGACGGAGGAGCTGATGCCCCTGCCCCTCTCCCTGTCCCACAAGCTGGCCCAGCGGCTCACCGCAGTGCGCAAGGAGGGGCTGGTGGACTATCTGCGTCCCGACGGCAAGACCCAGGTGACGGTGGAGTATGACGCCCAGGGCAACCCTGTGCGTGTGGACACCGTGGTGCTCTCCACCCAGCACGGCCCTGAGGTGAGCCTGGAGCAGATTCGGGCGGATATGATTGACCTGGTCATCCGCCCCACTGTACCCGCCCACCTCATGGACGGGGAGACCAAAATCTACGTCAATCCCACCGGGCGCTTTGTGGTGGGCGGCCCCCAGGGGGATTCCGGCCTGACCGGGCGCAAGATTGTGGTGGACACCTACGGCGGCTCCGCCCCCCACGGCGGCGGTGCGTTCTCCGGCAAGGACCCCACCAAGGTGGACCGTTCCGCCGCCTACGCCGCCCGCTGGGTGGCCAAGAATGTGGTGGCCGCCGGTCTGGCCGAGCGCTGCCAGGTGCAGCTGGCCTACGCCATCGGTGTGGCCCACCCCGTATCTGTGCGGGTGGACACCTTCGGCACGGGCAAGGTGGACGATGGAGCGCTGGAGCAGGCTGTGGAGCGGGTGTTTGACCTGCGCCCCACCGCCATCATCCGCCGTCTGGATTTGCGCCGCCCCATCTACCGCCAGACTGCCGCCTACGGGCACTTCGGACGCCCCGAGCTGGATTTGCCCTGGGAGCGCACCGACATGGTGGAGGCCCTCCAGGCGGCCCTGTAAGCCCCGTGGGGCAGAGCTGCCCCGGGGAAAACGCCAGGTGATACAAGCGCACCGCGATCCGAGTCCCGCCCCAGGGGGAGGGGCTCGGTTTTGTTCCGCAATGGGATGAAATACACATAAATTTGGTGTATGCCCGGCGAAAAAAGGGGAAAAGAGAAAGCTGGGGCTTGCAAGTGTCCGGCGGATAGGATATACTATCGAAAGAACTGTCAAAAACGGCCCGGAGTGCTGCGGGCCGTATAAGAAGAGGTAAAGGTGGTCCATCTATGAAATCTGGCGCAGGACGCTGCGAGGGAATTCGCCGTTGGATGACGGTGATTTTGGGTGTCTTTATTTTGCTACAGCCCGTGTTTGATATACTCACCTCCCTGGGGGTCCATGCGGGCCACACGCTGACGGTGGGCACGGTGGTGCGCCCTGTGTTTATGGCAGCGGCGGTGTTCTATCTGGTGTTTCTCAGCCGGTTTCAGGAGAAGCGGCAGTGCCTGATGGTATTGGGGGCGCTGCTGCTCTATCTGCTGGTGTTTTTGGCGCACCTGTTCTTCCAGGGGGGGCTGTCCCTGTGCCTGGCCAACATCCGGGAGCTGGTGAAGGTGTACTTCGCCCCCTTCGTGGCGCTGTTCCTCTTTGCGGTGTACCGGGAGAATGGCAGCCGTGTCCCAAATTGGGCCATTGCAGGGGCGGGGGCGCTGTATGCGGGCACCATCCTCCTGGCCTTTCTCACAGGCACCAGCGGCACCTCCTACCTCAATTCCGGCTATGGCTTTAAGGGGTGGTTCTACGCCGCCAACGAGGTGAGTGATATTCTCGCCCTCACCGTGCCGGTGGTGCTGTGTACTTGCCTGACCCAGCTGTGCAAGTGCAGGGGCAAGGGCTGGTGGAAGGGGGTTCCCGTGGCGCTGGTGCTGGTGTCGGTGGTGTTCAGCACCACCTATCTGGGCACCAAGGTGGTGTTCGGCATCTCCCTGCTCTACTGTGTGGCGGCGGCGGTGTGGTGTGCGGTCAACCTGGTGCGGGCACGCACACGGATGCACATTGTGGGCACCGTGCTCTTCTCGGCCCTCACCCTCTCCATTGCCGTGAGCTACTTCAGCTCTCCCCTGATGAGCTACCTGGAAAATGTCTATGTCCCCACGGTGGATGAGGACGTGTCCCACAACAGACCGGGCGAGTCGGATGAGGAGGAGCCGTGGGATGAGCTGTTTGACCCGGACGGCGTGCTTCTGCTGGAGCTGATCGAGCACAGCAGGGTGGTGCGCACGGTGGACTCGGTGCTCAGCCACCGGCTGACTACGGCGGCCTACAGCGTGCAGGAGTATCTGGAAAGTGGGATAGGCGCCAAGTTGCTGGGGATTGGATATGCCAACGCCCCCGGCTATACCCACGATGTGGAGAAGATGATTGAGGTGGATCCTCTGGCACTGCTGGTGCGCCAGGGCGTGGTGGGATTTGCCATGTACTACCTGCCCTATCTGGGCTTCATCCTCTATGTCGTCGTCTCCTTCTTCCGCAAGCCGGGCAAGCGGATGTCCAGCCTGGTGTATTGCAGCTACCTCTATCCCACGCTGGTGGCGGCTGGCATCTCGGTGGTGGCAGGGCACGCCCTGGTCACCCCCTCGGTGTCCATCTTCGTGCTGGCCATTTCCTCCAATCTGTGGATTATGACCCGGGAGCAGGATGCGCTCCAGGCGCAGTGAGCAGGCGCAGATGCGGTTGCCCTGCTGATGGGGATGACCCCCCCGCCATTGCTGTGCAATGGCGGGGGGGTTCGGTTTCTATGGGGGATGGTATGCGCCTCTGCACTTCCTCAAAAAGTCCTTGGGCTTTTTTGAGGTCTATCATGCACCTATGACACGGGCGGCGGCAGCCACCAGGGCACACAGCATCAGGCCGATGGCGGTGGGCAGAGCCGCCGCCAGCAGGGTCCAGCGGAGGCTGCCCGTCTCTTTATACAGGGTGATACAGGTGGTGGAGCAGGGCCAATGGAACAGGGAGAAGAGCAGGGTACAGGCCGCAGTGACCCAGGTCCAGCCCTGCTGGGTGAGCAGTGCGCCCAGGGCGTGGAGATCCCCGTAGGACACCAGCGTGCCCAGGTTCAGGTAGGCCATGAGCATGATGGGGATGACAATCTCGTTGGCGGGCCAGCCCAGGATGAAGGCCAGCAAAATCACGCCGTCCAGCCCAAACAGCCGTGCCGCCGGGTCCAGCAGGGCGGACAGGCGGGCCAGCAGGGTGGCATCCCCCAGGGTGATATGGGCCAGCAGCCAAATCACAGCCCCCGCCGGCGCCGCCACACACACCGCCCGGCCCAGTACAAACAGGGTGCGGTCCAGCAGTGAGCGCACCAGCACCTGCCGCACCTGGGGCAGCCGGAAGGGGGGCAGCTCCAGGGTGAAGGAGGAGGGGGTGCCCCGCAGCACCGTGGCGGCCAGCAGCCGGGAGGAGAGGAGGGTGACCAGGGCGGCAAGGAGCAGCGCCCCCAGCAGGAGTGCGGCGCTGGCCAGAGATCCGGCGGCCCCGCCCCCCGCCATCAGCCCCAGGGAGAGCAGGGCGATGAGGGTGGGGAACTTGCCGTTGCAGGGCATGAGGGAGGCGGTGAGGGTGGCGATGAGCCGCTCCCGGGGGCTGTCGATGATGCGGCAGCCGGTGACGGCGCAGGCGTTGCAGCCCAAGCTCACCGCCATGGTGAGGGCCTGCTTGCCGCAGGCTCCCGCCTTTTGGAAGGAGCGGTCCAGGAGGAAGGCGGCTCTGGGCAGGTAGCCGAAATCCTCCAGCAGGGTGAACAGGGGGAAGAAAATGGCCATGGGAGGGAGCATCACCGCAACCACCCAGGCGGTGACCCGGTACACCCCATCCAGAAGGAGGGAGGACAGCCAGGAGGGCCAGCCGCCCAGCCACACCTCCAGGTGCGCCCCCAGCCAGTCAAAGCCCTGGGAGAGGAGGGCGGAGGGGAGGTTTGCCCCCGTGATGGTAATCCACAGCACCCCCGCCAGCAAGAGCAGCAGCAGGGGAATGCCTGCCCAGGGGGAGAGGAGGATGCGGTCCCACCGCTGCTGTCTCTGGAGCCGTTGGGCGGCATGGTCCCGCACCGACTGGGCGGCGTATTGCTCGGCCAGGTGTACCCGTCCGGCGGCGGACACGCAGGTGCGGGCGTGGGGACAGTGCTGGCAGGGGCGGGGCAGGTCTGTGAGGGCCTCCACCGCCGTGAGCAGTTCCTCCAGCCCCTCCTGACGGGCGGCGGACAGCCCCACCACGGGGGCTTGCAGCTGACGGGACAGGGCGGACAAATCCACCTGAATCCCCAGCCGCTGTGCCTCGTCCATGAGGTTGACGCACACCACGGTGCGGGGGGCGACGTCCAGAACCTGAAGGGCGAGGATAAGCCCCCGCTCCAGACAGGTGGCGTCGCACACCACCACCGTCACATCCGCCTTCCCCTGGGCGAGGTAGTCCAGGGTGAGCCGTTCCTCCGGGGAGCGGGTGTCCAGGGAATAGGTACCGGGCAGGTCCACCAGGGTGTAGGTGCGCCCCCTCCAGGTACACACGCCCTGGGCAGAGCCAACAGTTTTGCCCGCCCAGTTGCCGGTGTGCTGGTGCAGGCCGGTGAGGGCGTTGAACAGGGTGGACTTGCCCACATTGGGGTTGCCAATGAGGGCGAGGGTGGGTGCAGACACTGGGGCGCTCATGGCGACACCGCCTGGGGTGTGACGGTGACGCCCTGGGCATCACTCTGGCGCAGGGCGATAAGCGCCCCCCGAATGCGGTAGGCTCCGGGGCCGCCCCGTGCCCCCCGAGCCTCGCAGGTGACGCAGGTGCCGGGAATCAGCCCCAAGTCCTCCAGCCTGCGGGCCATGGCTGGGGCGGCGTTGACGGTAAGCACGCAGCCTCGCCCCCCCACCGGGAGGGCGGACAGAGAAATGGTTTCAGGCAAGGGAATCTCTCCTTTCACTACGCAGGCCACCCACGGCCTGCACCCCATTGTATGCGCCGCCAGCCCAGGTGGACGGCGGCGGGGGCAGGGGCCTCCGGCGGGAGCAGGGGGGGAGCGGGGGCGGGGGCACGTTCGTCTTCCCTTTTTGCGAGAAATAGGGTATGATAGGGAGGAAAAATTTTTTGGAGGGATGTACCATGGGAAAACCAATCCGCCTGTATGCCAACGCCCCGGTGACCATCACCTTCGCCCTGCTGGCCCTGGCGGCGTTGGTGCTGGGCGCTGTCACCGACGGATGGACCACCCGCACGCTGTTTTCCGTCTACCGTGCGCCCCTGTCCGACCCACTCACCTGGGTGCGCATGGTGGGGCACGTGCTGGGGCACAGCGGCTACGCCCACTATATTGGCAATATGATGCTGCTGCTGGTGCTCGGCCCCACGCTGGAGGAGCGCTACGGCAGCGGGAGCATTGCGGTGGCCATTGTGATGACGGCGCTGGTGGCCGGGGTGGTGCAGATGGCCTGCTTCCCCGGCACGGCCCTGCTGGGGGCGTCGGGCATTGTGTTCATGATGATCCTCCTCTCCGCCTTTGGCGGGACGCCGCGGGGGCGGGGGGTTCCCATCACCCTGCTGCTGGTGGGGGTGCTCTACCTGGGCGGCGAGCTGTGGGACGCCATCTTTGTCCGGGATAACATCTCGCAGCTCTCCCACATCCTGGGCGGCGTGTGCGGCACGGTGTTCGGCTTCCTCCTCACCCGCAGGGGGAAGGGATAAGCCCCGCAAAATCTCCCTGGTCTTTTTGCGGGGGACGGGGGAGGTGCCCGCTGGCCCTCCCCTGGGCGGTGTGTTGTGCGGGGCGTATGTCCCGGGGAAAGCGGGGACTGGAGTGTACTCCGCCGCCTGGGAGCGGCAATAGGCCGCCAGTTTCTCCTGGGAGCGGTGTCTTGAAAAGCGAAAGCCCTTCCCCTGCCTGCGGCAGGGGAAGGGCTTTGTGTATACTGGGGGCTTTGATGCAATTACTCGCTGCGCAGAGCCTCCACGGGGTCTTTGCGGGCGGCAATCCTTGCGGGGATAAGACCGGCCACAATGGTGAGCAGGGCGCTGATGGACACCAGCACCACGCCGCCCACCACGGGCAGGGCGGCCTTGAGGCCGGTGAGGCCGGTGACGGCCAGCAGCACCGCATTGATGGGGAGGAGGAGCAGGAGGGTGACGCCGATGCCGATGAGTCCGGCGGTGAGTCCCACAATGAGGGTCTCGGCGTTGAACACCCGGGAGATGTCCCGCTTGGAGGCGCCCACGGCACGGAGGATGCCGATTTCCTTGGTGCGCTCCAGCACGGAGATATAGGTGATGATGCCAATCATAATGGAGGACACCACCAGGGAGATGGACACAAAGGCAATGAGCAGATAGCTGATGCCGCTGATGATGTCGGTGATGGAGCTCATGAGCAGCGCCACATAGTCGGTGTAGGTAATCTGGTCATCGGGGTCGGACACACCCTCATTGTACTGGGTAATCAGCTGGGCCACTTTGTCCTTGTCGGAGAAGGTGGTGGCGTACAGGCTGATGGTGTCGGGGGTGTCCAAATCCACATAGCCCAGCAAATCCAGCACCTGGTCATAGGTGCGCTGGGAGAGGGTGGGGGGCAGGTCCTCCTGGAAGAGCAGGTCGTACTGCGCCTGGGTGAGGGGGGAAACCTGCATCTGGGCATTGCCCTGGTCGGTGAGGGCGGCGTCCATCATGGCCCCCAGCTGCTCGGCGGGCAGTGCGGCCAGCCGGGCGGCAACCTGCTGGGCATACTGGGCGGTCACCTGCTGGGCAATGGCCTCTTCCACCCGGGCAAACAGCTCCTCGTCGGTCATGCCCTCCATATAGGCGGTGAGGGTGTCCGCATCCACCCCCATCTGCCCGGCGTACTGCTGGGCAATCATCTGCTCAATGTCCTTGCGGGTGAGGGAGGCCGTCTGGGCGGACACCATCTGATCCACATACTCCTGGCTGGGCTGGGAGAGGGCCTTGGTGTACAAAGCCGCCTTCTCCTGCACCGAGCAGTTGGCAAGATAGTCCCGCACGGCCTGCACCTTCTCCTGGTCGGTGGGGTCTGTCTCTTCCCCGGTGGGGAAGGGGAGGTTGGAAATCACATCCATGTCCGGGTTGTCCAGCTGCGCCTGCACAATGGCGGTGTCCAGGGTGGTTTGGATGGCGTACTCGGTCAGGGCGCTGGTGTAGCCGATGGAACCGGCCAGCATACTGCCGGTGGAAACACGCTCCTCATTGGGACGGGCCACGCCCACCACCTTCAGGGTGGTGCCCACCTCGTCGCTGCTGTACAGCAGCTCCAGTCCGGCCTGGGTGGCGGACAGGTCGATATAGCCGCCGCTGGCGCTGTCCGCCTGGTAGTACTCTGCGGGGAGAATGAGCTTGAAGGTGGTCTTGCACAAATCCTCGTAGCTCCAGGAGCGGCTTTCGCTCTGGATGCTCTCCCCCTTTTGCAGGGCGGACAGGGTCTGCTCCATCTCCTCCTGGGAAATCAGGCCCAGGGCGCTGAGCATCAGGTCGGACACCTCGTTGTGCTCGTCCACAAAGAGGATGACCTCGTCATAGGAGGCGGGCCAGCTGCCGTAGAGCAGGTCGTACTGCTGGGACAGCTGGGGGTCGAGCAGAGCGCCGTCCTCGCCGGGCATCAGCTCCGTCCACACCTCCATACTCTCGTACATGGCGCCCATGGAGTCGAAGTAGGAGGAGTAGTCGCCGCCGTACAGGGTGGACATACCCTGCTCCATCAGGCTTATGACGTCGCTTTTGACGATGGTGCCGTCCTCATCCTGGTTGTAAATGTCAAACTGGAAGTCGTAGCCGTAGCGGATGTGGGCCAGGTCTGCAATGCCGTTGCCCCCCTGGTCGAGAAACTGCTTGAAGTCGGTGAGGTTGTTGGTCACCGTCTCGGCGTTGAGCATGGAGTTCATCATGTCGTACATCACCGTGGAGGCATACACCCGGTCCAAATCGTGCCCGCCCCCGCTGCCCTGATGGTCGCCCATGAGGGAGGTGAGCATGGAGGTCATGTCCATGCTCTCCCGCTGGATGGTGATGGGGTAGCTGGACAGGGTGTCCTCCTGCACCTGGCTGATATACTTGTCAATGCCCGAGGACAGGGAGAGAATGAGGGCAATGCCAATGATGCCGATGGAGCCGGCAAAGCTGGTCAGGATGGTGCGCCCCTTCTTGGTCATCAGGTTGTTGAGGGAGAGGGAGAGGGCGGTGGGGTAGGACATGGAGGTGCGCCGGCTCGCCCGGGCCGCCTTCCCGGTGAGGGCGGGGGTCTGGTTGGGGCTGTGATAGGGATTGGTGTCGTCAATCACCTGCCCGTCCTTCAGGCGGATGATGCGGGTGGAATAGGCCTGAGCCAGCTCGGGGTTGTGGGTGACCATGATGACCAGGCGGTCACGGGCCACTTCCTGGAGCAGCTCCATCACCTGCACGGAGGTTTCGCTGTCCAGTGCGCCGGTGGGCTCGTCAGCCAGCAGAATCTCCGGGTCGTTGATGAGGGCACGGGCGATGGCCACCCGCTGCATCTGGCCGCCGGACATCTGGTTGGGCTTTTTGTCCAGCTGGTCCCCCAGCCCCACCTTGGCCAGCGCCTCCTTGGCCCGGCGGCGGCGCTCAGACTTGGATACCCCGGACAGGGTGAGGGCCAGCTCCACATTGGCCAGCACCGTCTGGTGGGGGATGAGGTTGTAGCTTTGGAACACAAAGCCCACCGAGTGGTTGCGGTAGGTGTCCCAATCGCTGTCCTTGTACTCCTTGGTGGAGCGGCCGTTGATAATCAGGTCGCCGCTGGTGTAGCGGTCCAGACCGCCGATGATGTTGAGGGTGGTGGTCTTGCCGCAGCCCGAGGGGCCGAGAATGGATACAAACTCGTTGGGGCGAAACTCCAGGTCAATCCCCCGCAGGGCATCCACCACATTGTCCCCCATGGTGTAGCTTTTTCGGATTTGTGATAGTTTTAACATGGGTAGGCGCTCCTTTCTCCCATAAGCGGGGGAGAAATTGTAACAGATACGCTGTATAGGATAGACCTTCCCGCTGGTGATGTCAACCAGATAGTAGCAGAGTTAATGGAATGTTTACTAGAAGCGTCCGAGCCGTTGCGAACAGCCCGGATGGACTGGAGCGAAGGGCAAAACCCAGGGCGGGCGCAGCCCGACCGGATTTGCCCTGAGTCGGAGGGAAGCTGGGCGTCGTGAGCAGGCGAGGCGTGACAAGGAAGAAGTGCGAAGCCCCCGGAGCAGCCCGGTTGGACTGGAGCGAGGAATAGCCATGACAGGCGGGCATAGCCCGCAATGGCTGTTCCGAGTCGGAGGGAAACCGGGCGTAAGCGGAGGGAGGCGTAGCATGACAAGGAAGAAGTGCGAAGCCCCCGGAGCAGCCCGGTTGGACTGGAGCGAGGAATAGCCATGACAGGCGGGCATA
>CALXDR010000035.1 GCA_944387115.1 uncultured Oscillospiraceae bacterium | reverse complement strand
GGCAACCTGGGCGCCACCGGGTGCGTGTCCTGGTCCTTTGACCAGAAGGGCGTGCTCATCATCGAGCGGGAGGACCTGGAGGAGGACGTGGTGATGATGGACGCCCTGGACTGCGGCGCCTCCGACTTTGAGGCGGAGGAGGAGTGCTTTAGCATCTACACCACCCCCGAGGAGTTTGCCGGCGTGCTCTCCGCCATGGAGGACAGGGGGTATGCCTTCCTCTCCGCCAAGGTGGAGATGGTGCCCCAGAACTATGTGACCCTCACCGACGCCAAGGAAATTCAGAATATGGAAAAGCTCATCGACATGATGGAGGACAACGACGACGTGCAGAACGTCTACCATAACTGGGACCAGGGCTGATTGGCAGATGGCTGGCCGCACCGGGGGAGGCTTCCCCTGGGCGGCCAGTTGATGTTTGCCCGCCGGTGCCTGCCCGCTGCGCTGTGTCAAGGGGGGTGTCCGGTTCCAGGAGCATTTTCCCCGGACAGACAAAAAACAGGCACAGCATTCGCTGTGCCTGTTTTGGCGCGGAAGGAGGGATTTGAACCCTCGCGCCGGTTTCCCGACCTACTCCCTTAGCAGGGGAGCCCCTTCGGCCTCTTGGGTACTTCCGCAGATAGAAACTGTATTCAAAATGCCTGTGGAGCAGAATTGTCTGGCGGAGAGAGTGGGATTCGAACCCACGGCTCTTTCGAGTCACTGGTTTTCAAGACCAGCTCCTTAAACCACTCGGACATCTCTCCAAGCTGTGCCGCCGAGCCGAAGCCCGAACAACGTAGCTTATATTAGCACGGCTCGCCCCATTTGTCAACAGTTTTTTTCAGGATTTTTTTGCGGAGATGCAGCATTGCAACAGGTGTGATGCTGAGGGGGTAGAAAAAGCGATTGAGCACATTAGAATACAGTCCATCTGAAAACCCGCGCCTAAATCGAAGATGTCCTCGTTTTTTCCAGCTCACATCCTTGACAAAGGTTCAGAAGGGAAACGCCCCTGGCGCACAGGGGGCTGTGCAGTCCAGGGGCGGCGGCAAGGGGGATGAGGGATTACCAGGCCCAGCCGGAGCTGCGCCGCTCCACCACATCTGCCATATCGCACAGCAGCTGGGCGGCCTCCGAGCGGGTGAGGGGCTGGTTCAAATCCTCCCCCAAGGGAAGGGCGGAGAGGTTCTCCAGGTTGGCTACAGATTGGCTGGCCCAGGCGGGGGCGGTTTTGAGGGCGGCAGAGGCGGTGGCAGTGCTGTCCTGGAGGGCAAGCAGACGGTTTGCCATCACAGCCGCTTCCGCACGGGTGATGGCGTTGCCGGCGAGAAATACCGCCTGCCCCTGTTCATTTCGGCTGCCGGTTACAGCGCCCTCCAGCAGGGCGGCGGACACATATCCTTTGGCCCAGGCGGAGATGCTCTCATCGTCGGAAAAACCGGTGAGGGTCACACCGTCCAGGGGGTCGCTGCCCACAACGGCCATGGCGAGGGCGAGAAATTCCTCCCGGCAGAAGGTGGCCTGGGGGTCAAAGCAGTAGTGGGAACCCACCTGACGGCCCACATACACCCCCGCCTCTGCCAGGCGCAGCGCATCATAGTGACCAGGGTCCCCCTCCATGTCCCAATAGGACACCTTGGTGCTCTGCTTGGAGATGGTAATCTTTACTGTGGCGGGCTGGGACACATTCCCCTGGCTGTCCACCGCCACATAGGTGAAGGTGTCCTTGCCCTTCTTCCCCTCATAGGGGGTGTACCAGAAGGCGGCGGGGTCTTGTTCGTCCACCGTCACCTTGCCCCGGGCGGGGCTGTCCACCACTTGGAAGGTGACGGGGTCTCCCTCGGGGTCTACAGCGGCAAAGCGGCTGGAGATGGCAATGCCCTGGTAGGTGTCCAGGGTGAGCTGCTCGGCGATGGGGGCGGCATTGTCGCCGGCGGCTGTGGTCTGGGCGGAGTATACCGCAGCGGACACCGGGAGGGCCACGGCCCCAGCTGCCAGCACCGCCGCAATCATCTGCTTGGCGTGTTTCACAGGAATGCCTCCTTGTTGTTGATACAGGTATTGTGCCAGAGAAATGGGCCGGCTATACCAGGCAAGGGCGTGCTTGCGCTGCCGCTGGCAAGGGAAACTGCCTTTGTGGGCTGGAGGCGGTGTGGGCGGGTTGGGGCGAGGGCGGGCGGTGGTGCTGTGGAGCCTGCGCTCCATGGGGTGTGCCCGCTGCGGGGGCGCACAGGGCTTTTCACGCAAAAAACCGGAGCGGGGACACCCGCTCCGGTTTTGGTCGGCTGGGATAGGCTGCAATCCTCAGCGCGTTCTCATGCAATTCTCGTGGCGCTCGGGGCCGGTGGACACGATGGTGATGGGCACGCCAATCTGCTGCTCCAGGAATTCCACATAGGCCTTGGCCTGGGCGGGGAGGGCGTCGTAGTCGGTGATGCCGCGCACATCGCACTTCCAGCCGGGGAGGGTGTGGAACACGGGCTTGGCCCGCATGAGGCTGGGGGTGGTGGGGAAACGGTCGGTGACCACGCCGTCAATCTCGTAGCCCACGCACACGGGGATCTCGTCCAGGTAGCCCAGCACGTCCAGGCAGGTGAGGGCCACCTGGGTGGCGCCCTGCACCATGCAGCCGTACCGGGTGGCTACGGCGTCAAACCAGCCCACACGGCGGGGGCGGCCGGTGGTGGCGCCAAACTCGCCCTTGTCACCGCCCCGGCGGCGCAGCTCGTCCCCGGCCTGGCCGGTCAGCTCGCTGACAAAGGGCTCGCTGGCAGAGCCGACGCTGGAGGAATAGGCCTTGGTGACGCAGATGACATCCTCCACGGCGGTGGGGGGCACGGCGGCGCCGACACAGCCAAAGCCCGCCAGCGTATGGGAGGAGGTGGTCATGGGGAAGATACCCAGGTCGGGGTCCTTCATGGAGCCCAGCTGACCCTCCATCAGGATGGTCTTGCCCTCCCGGATGGCCTGGTGGACAAAGCCCACCGCATCGCCCACGTAGGGGCGAATCAGCTCCCGGTACTCCAGCAGCTGCTGGTAGAGCTGCTCCACATCCAGCTTGGGCTTGTGGTACAGGTGCTCGAAGAGGATGTTCTTCACATCCACGGCCCGCTCCAGCCGCTCACGCAGGCGGGCCTCGTCGTACAGGTCGCACACCTGAATGCCCGTCTTGGCGTATTTATCGGAGTAGAAGGGGGCAATGCCGCTCTTGGTGGAGCCGAAGGCCTTGCCGCCCAGACGCTCCTCCTCGTAGGCGTCTTGCAGCACGTGGTAGGGCATGAGAATCTGCGCCCGCTCGGAGATAATCAGATTGGGTGCGGGAACCCCCTGGTCAATGATGCTCTGAAGCTCGGTGACCAGCTTGACGATGTCCAATGCCACGCCGTTGCCGATGATATTGGTGATGTGAGAGTAGAAAATGCCGGAGGGAAGGATGTGCAGGGCGAAACGACCATAATTATTGATGATGGTGTGTCCCGCATTGGCGCCGCCCTGGAAGCGGATGACCACATCGGAGTGCTCCGCCAGCAGGTCGGTGACCTTGCCCTTGCCCTCGTCGCCCCAGTTGGCGCCAACGATTGCTTTTACCATAGTTTACTTCCTCCGCGGCCCGGGATTCGCAACCGAAGCATCGGATTTGCCTTTTCCGCCGCCGCTGTGTAATGGGGCTGCCCGGAGGCAGACCTTACATATTATAACCGCTGCGGGGCAAAGAAGCAAGCCCTATTCCCCGCTCTGGGGGAGGGAGGATGAAAAAATCTGCGGACAGGCACTTTACTTTCCAGAAGCGAGGTGTTAGAATACCTGTGGTCAATGTACATGGAAAGGATTTACAAACTGAAATACCGTCGGAGGAAGATTTACCATGCAAAAACAAGACCTTAGCCAAATGGACAGGCTGTATGAGGCAATACTCACGCTCAAGACTCCTGAGGAGTGTCGGGCGTTTTTTCTTGACCTGTGTTCCGCCGCTGAGCTTCGGGCCATGGCGCAGCGCCTGGAGGTGGCCCAGCTGCTGGATGAGGGGCTGATTTACAATCACATTCTCGAGCGCACCGGCGCATCCAGCGCCACCATCAGCCGGGTCAACCGGGCGCTGCAGTACGGTGCGGACGGATACAAGACCATTTTGCCCCGCCTGAAGAAATGAGTATGGATTCCTACACCATTTTGGCAGAATACTACGACCAGCTCACCACCGATGTGAACTATGTCCGCTGGGCAGACTACATTCAGCGGCAGTTTGCCCGGCACAAGCGGCCCATCCGCACCGTGGCGGAGCTGGCCTGCGGCACGGGGAGCCTGGCCAGGGAGCTGGCGCTGCGGGGGTACTCGGTGATTGCCACCGACCTGTCCCCGGATATGCTGTCGGTGGCCGCAGAGAAGTGCGAGGGACTGGATGTGCTGCTTTTGTGCCAGGATATGGCCAAGCTGAACCTGGCCCGCCCGGTGGATGCGGTGGTGTGCTGTCTGGACAGCGTCAACTATGTCACCCGTCCTGCCCAGCTGCGCCGGGCCTTTGAACGGGTATTTCGCGCCCTGGCCCCCGGAGGGCTGTTTCTCTTTGACGCCAAAACGCCCCTGGCCCTGGAGGGGGCGGACGGCCAGGTGTATCTGGATGAGACGGAGGATGTGTTCTGCGTATGGCGGGGGGAGTACTTCCCCCGGCGGCGCACCTGCGGATACGGCATCGACCTGTTTGCCCGCCAGCCGGACGGCTCCTGGCTGCGGGGCGGGGAATACCACGAGGAGTACGCCTATACCCTGGAGGAGCTGCGGGGATTTTTGGACGAGGCCGGGTTTCAAGACATCCGAACCTATGGCGAGCTGAAGCTCACCCCGCCCGGGGCGGAGGCGCAGCGCGTCTTTTTTACTGCGAGAAAGGATAACTGAACTATGGATCAAATTGTACGTGTTTTGGCGAAGGACGCCCCTGTCAAGGCCATGGCGATTTCCGCCACCGGCATGGTGGAGCGGGCGAGGGAGATTCACGATACCTGGCCTGTGGCCACGGCGGCCCTGGGGCGGCTGCTCATGGCCGCCTCCATGATGGGGGATATGCTCAAGGAGGAGCGCGGCTCTGTCACCCTGCGGGTGCGGGGCGGCGGGCCCCTGGGCAGTCTGACGGCGGTATCAGACAGCCAGGGCAATGTGCGGGGCTATGTGCAAAATCCCGCCGTGGATGTGCCCCGCAAGGCCCATGCAAAGCTGGATGTGGGCGCCGCTGTGGGCGCTGAGGGCGATTTGACCGTGATTAAGGACATGGGGATGCGGGAGCCCTATGTGGGCTCGGTGCAGCTGGTGGGCGGTGAAATCGCCGAGGACATTGCTGCATACTATGTAGAGAGCGAGCAAATCCCCACGGCCTGCGCCCTGGGGGTGCTCATTGCCCCTGACCAGAGCGTACAGACTGCGGGGGGATACCTCATTCAGCTCCTGCCCGGTGCAGATGAGCAGGTCATCTCCGCTGTGGAGCGGGGCATCGCCAAGGTGGGGGCGGTCAGCGCCCGGCTGGACCAGGGCATGGGTGCGCTGGAATTGCTCCAGGAGGTGCTGGGAGAGTTCCAGCTGGAGGTGCTGGAGACCAGACCGGTGGAGTACCGGTGCTACTGCTCCCGGGAGCGGGTGGCCCGTGCCCTCATCAGCATGGGCGAGGGAGAGCTGCGGGATCTGATTGCCGAGCAGGGACAGGCGGAGCTGACCTGCCAGTTCTGCGATAAGGTCTATGATTTCTCAAAAGAAGATTTGGAAAACCTCATAAAAGAGGCTACTTCCTGAACTTTTTGAGGAGATAAAAAATTTCTTGAAAAAAGTGAAATTGGGTATTGACTTTTCTGCTGGTTGCCGCTATAATAACCACTGTCGTCTGACGAACGACACGGGCCGCAACAAGCGGAACGGTCGCTGGGAGCATAGCTCAGCTGGTAGAGCACCTGCCTTACAAGCAGGGGGTCACAGGTTCGAGCCCTGTTGTTCCCACCATCCCGATTTGGGAAGCCCGATTGTGGCGCAGTAGTTCAGTTGGTTAGAACGCCGGCCTGTCACGCCGGAGGTCGAGGGTTCAAGTCCCTTCTGCGTCGCCACTTTTGCCTCTGTAGCTCAGTTGGTAGAGCAGCGGACTGAAAATCCGCGTGTCGCTGGTTCGATTCCGGCCGGAGGCACCATTTGCGAGTGTAGCTCATCTGGTAGAGCGCCACCTTGCCAAGGTGGAGGTAGCGAGTTCGAGCCTCGTCACTCGCTCCAAATGAAAAGCCGACTTCCGCTCGAACTCGATACCTCCACCTGGATGTTCGCAAGTGCGAACATCGTTCCAATCGGGAGGTGCGGGCCCCCGCTGAAACGAAGTTTCAGTGGGGTGCGGAAGCGAGTTCGAGCCTCGTCACTCGTCCCCGAAGCAGGTTCCAGTGAGGGACGGAAACAGGATACGAGCTGCTTTTCAGACGGAGGGAACTTCATAAGGCGCCATAGCCAAGTGGTAAGGCAAGGGTCTGCAAAATCCTGATCCCCAGTTCAAATCTGGGTGGCGCCTCCAAAAGAAAGACACGCTGCGGCGTGTCTTTCTTTGCCCCTCGCACTGGATACCTCCACCTGGATGTTCGCAAGTGCGAACATCGTTCCAATCGGGAGGTGCGTCGGGAGGTGCGGGGCCCCGCTGAAACGCAGTTTCAGTGGGGTGCTGCAAGCGAGTTCGAACCTCGTCACTCGTCCCCGAAGCAGGTTCCAGTGAGGGACGGAAACAGGATACGAGCTGCTTTTCAGACGGAGGGAACTTCATAAGGCGCCATAGCCAAGTGGTAAGGCAAGGGTCTGCAAAATCCTGATCCCCAGTTCAAATCTGGGTGGCGCCTCCAAAAGAAAGACACGCTGCGGCGTGTCTTTCTTTTTTGCCCGGAGATAGACCGGCGGGGGCCTGTCCTGCTGCTTGCCGGGCGTGCTGGGGGGTGGGTTGGCAGGGGATAGCCGGAGTGAAAAGTGCACCCTTGAACAGAGGGGACGGCTGGCCTGGGTGGGGGCACACCGTCGGGCATAGGATGGGAAGGAAATGCTGCCGCCCCCGGGGCATGGAGCACGCCGGGGGCGGTGGGGGAAAATCAGCCGCAGGAGCAGAAGGGCTTGCAGTCCCGATCCTCGTCGTTGGCGTGGGGGGCGTTGGAGGGGAAGAACTCCTCCATGGGGAACTGCACCTTGCTGAAGATGGCGCAGGGGTCCTCCTCGCCGCCGCTGCTGGGGCACTCCTTGGTGGGGATGCAGTAGTCGTAGGCGGGGATGAGCAGCTGGGCGTCCCGCTCCAGGCGGATGATGGAGAATTGCCCCAGGGTGACATACACCCGCTTGCCCTCACCGGCTGTGGACAGCTCTCCGGGGAAACATCCGGCGATGGCGGCGGGGATGTCTGTGCCCTCGCAGCAATCGCAGGAGGGGCGGTCGCAGGGGTCTACCAGCTTCATGCTGAGAATGAGGGGGTCCACAGCGTCTACCACTGCGGTGGGCAGGTTGGTGCGCACCATCTCCTGGCTGTCCAGCTCGCCCACCGACATGGTGGAGGAGAATACCTTGGCGGAGCCTTCCCCCCCGAAGAGGATGGCCCGCTTGTCAAACACCGCAAGGCCGCACACGGACACCGGCCGGGCCGCGCCCACAAAGGCGTCCGCCGTCACCCGGTAGAAATAGCGCACATCTACGGTGTAAAATCCCCGGTGGAAGCCCATGGGCTCCACATCAATGTACGCATAGAGAAGCTCCGCCCGCCCGGCCTTCAGGCTGATGGCTCGGTCCAGCACCGCCTGGGAGCTGGCAGTGGGGTAGACCCGCAAATCCTCCACGCAGTCCTTATCCCGGCAGCTGTCAAAAATCTTTCTGGTGTGAATGCACACGGCCTCACGAATCCCGGCAGAATCGGGGATGGGGCCCGGCGCAGTCAATTCAGCCATGATGATACCTCCTGTTGGTTGATGGCAGGGTGTGGAGATACGCCCCGCACTCCCATTGTATGACCGGGAGAAAAATGGGTGCGGGAGCGGATGGCACGGCCTTGACCGGGCGGCGGGAGGGGGGTGCATTGGAGAAACTGCCTATTCTCATTGCACGAAGATTCTGGTATAATAGCTCCAGAGGTATTGTGCCACGGCTTTGCGCAGGGGTGTTTTCCCGCCTTTGTACAAAGGGGCGCAAAAACTGGAACATCAAACATCCAGCGGGCAAACGGCCTGTGTTTGCCCCAGGGAGAGGAGCTATAAAATGACGAGCAAATTGGAACGGCTGCACCGGCGCCTGGAGCAGGCGCTGCCGCAGCTGGAGATACGCTGTGAAGAACCCATGAGCCGCCACACCACCTTCCGGGTGGGGGGACCGGCGGCGCTGATGGCCCTGCCCCGGAGCGAGGAGGAGCTGGTGCGAGCCGCACGCCTGGCGCTGGAGCTGGATGTGCCGCCCCTGTGCGTGGGCAATGGCTCCAACCTGCTGGTGGACGACAAGGGCATTGGGGGCTTTGTCATCAAGACGGTGCCCAGCCTGGCCCGGTGCGAGGTATCCGGCAGGGAGGTCACCGCCTGGGCGGGGGCGCTGATGGCCCAGGCGGCCACCGCTGCGGCCAGGGCGGGGCTGACCGGCCTGGAGTTCGCCCACGGCATTCCCGGCAGTGTGGGTGGCGGCGTGACGATGAATGCCGGGGCCTACGGCGGAGAGCTGTGCCAGGTGGTGGACTGGGTGCGGGCCATGGACAGCCAGGGCCAGGTACACCAGCTGACCAACCAGCAGTGCCAATTCCGCTACCGCCACACCAGGTTTTCTGATGGAGATTGGGTGGTGCTGTGTGCCCATATGACCTTGGAGCCGGGGGACACAGGGGAAATCCAGGCCAGGATGGAGGAGCTGATGGCCCGCCGCCGGGAAAAACAGCCCCTGGAATTTGGCAGCGCAGGCTCCACCTTTAAGCGCCCAGAGGGGCACTTTGCCGGCGCACTCATTGAGGGGTGCGGACTGAAGGGGTTCACCATCGGAGATGCCCAGGTGTCGGAAAAGCACAGCGGGTTTGTCATCAACCGGGGCCACGCCACCTGCAGGGATGTTCTGGAAGTGATTGAGGCTGTGCAGGAGCGGGTGTTCCGTGAGACGGGTGTGGCGCTGGAGCCGGAAGTGAAATATGTGCGCTGAATAGGGGGTCGTACTATGGAATTTATCATCGTTTCTGGGCTTTCCGGAGCGGGGAAGTCCACGGTCATGTCTATTTTGGAGGACGGCGGGTATTTCTGCGTGGACAATCTGCCCCCGGTGCTCATCCCCAAGTTTGCCGAGCTGTGCCAGGCGGGCAACGGGGCCTACGAGCGGGTGGCCATGGTGTGCGACATCCGGGGCGGGGAGCGGTTTGACGGTCTGTTTGAGGCGCTGGACGCCCTTCAGGCCATGCACTTCCCCTATCAGATTCTCTTTGTGGAGGCGGAGGACGCCACCATCATCAAGCGCTACAAGGAAACCCGCCGGGCCCACCCGCTGAGCGGGCAGGGGGTGAGCCTCCCCCAGGCGGTACAGCGGGAGCGCCAGGCCATGGCAATGGTGCGGGAGCGGGCAGATCAGATCATCAACACCAGCGCCATGTCTGTGAAAAAGCTGCGGGACCGGGTGCTGGAGCTGTGCGCCATCAAGGGGGAGCGGGGGAGCCAGATGAGCGTTTCCGTCACCTCCTTCGGCTTTAAGTATGGCGTGCCCATGGAGGCGGATCTGGTGTTCGATGTGCGCTTCCTGCCCAATCCCTTTTATGTGGAGCAGCTGAGAGAGCAGACGGGACTGGACGCCGGGGTGCGGGATTATGTGTGGTCCTTCCCTCAGACGGGGCAGTTCCTCCAGCGGCTGTACGACATGGTGGACTTTCTCCTGCCCCAGTTTGTGGAGGAGGGGAAGAGCGCCCTGGTCATTGCCATTGGCTGCACCGGGGGGCACCACCGCTCTGTGGCCATTACCCACGCCCTGGCAGAGCACATCCGGGCGCTGGGCTACGCCACCGGGGAAAACCACCGGGATATGACGAGGGCCTGAGCCATGGGAGGATGCCACCATTACGCCGATGCCTGCCATGGCCCGGCCATTGTTGCGCTGGGGGGCGGGCACGGGCTGTCCGCCGTACTGCGGGGCATGAAGCACTACACCGACCGGCTCACCGCCATTGTCACAGTGGCGGATGACGGGGGCGGTTCGGGGGTTTTGCGGGAGGATTTGGGTATGCCCCCGCCGGGAGACATCCGCATCTGCATGGAGGCGCTGGCTGACTCGGAATCCCTGATGCAGAGCCTGCTGGCCTACCGCTTTCCCGATGGACGGCTGGCGGGGCAGGCCTTTGGCAATCTGCTGCTGGCGGCTCTGGACGGCATGAGCGACACCTTCGACCAGGCAGTGGCCCGGATGAGCCAGGTGCTGGCCATTACAGGGCGCATCCTCCCCGTCACCAATGCCCAGGTGTGGCTGGAGGCCACCTTTGACAACGGGGCCAGCGTGCGGGGCGAGTCGAAGATTTTTGCCGCCAAAAAGGAACAGGACTGCCGCATTCACCATGTGCGCCTCATTCCAGAACAGCCGCCCGCCCTCCCCCAGGCGGTGGAGGCCATCCGTAAGGCGGATGTGATTTTGCTGGGGCCGGGCAGCTTGTACACCAGCATCATCCCCAATCTGCTGGTGGACGGCATTGCCGAGGCCATTGAGGACAGCTCTGCCATGAAAATCTATGTGGGCAACATCATGACCCAGGAGGGAGAGACGGAGGGGATGACCGCCTCTGACCACCTGTCCGCCCTGCTGGCCCACGGAGGCCCCCGCATGGTGCAGTACTACCTGTGCAACAGCCAGCCGGTACACCCCAATCTGGTGGAGCGGTATGCCCGGGAGGGAGCCGAGCCGCTGGTGGTGGACCGCAGCGCCGTGGAGCTGCTGGGGGCGCAGGTGATTGGCCGCCCTCTGCTGGACCAGGGGGCGGACTATGCCCGGCACGACGGGGAGAAGGTGGCCCAGGCCGTCCTGGAATTGTACGAGAGCCTGGGGGCCACCAAAATTTTCTGATACCATACACAGAAGGGATGACCACTTTGACCTTTTCCGCCCAGGCAAAGCAGGAGCTGTGCCGCCATACCATTCACAAAGTGTGCTGTGCCCAGGCTGAGGCCTACGGCATACTCCTCTACTGCAACACCTTTCACAGCCGGCAAATCAGGATTATCACCGAGTCCCCCTGGCTCAAAGAGCGGCTGCCCACCCTGTTCCGCAAGGCGTTTCGGATATCCTTTGACCAGGAGCCGGAGGGAGAGGGGAAGGGCACCTTTCTCCTGGAGGACCCCGCCAAGCTTCAGCAGATTTTTGACACCTTTGGGCTGGAGCAGGACTCTGCGGTGTCGGTACACATCAATTTTGCCCACCTGGAGGAGGAGCACTGCCGCATGGCCTTTCTCCGCGGGGCGTTTTTGGCGGGCGGGTCGGTGACAGACCCCCTGAAGGGGTATCATCTGGAGCTGGCCACCTCACACTATCATGTGGGACGGGAGACCCCTGCCCTGCTGCAGGAGGTGGGGTTTGTGCCCAAGACCACCACCCGCAAGGGGAACTATGTCACATATTTCAAGCAGTCCAACCACATTGAGGACGTGCTCACCGCCATCGGCGCACCCCTGTCCGCCATGACGCTGATGAACGCCAAGCTGGAGCGGGATTTGCGGGGGAGCGTGAACCGCCGGGTCAACTGCGATGCGGCCAACCTGGATAAGGTGGTCACCGCCGCCCAGAGCCAGATTGAGGCCATTCGCCTGCTGGAGGAGCGGGGGGTGCTGGCCACCCTGCCCGCCCATCTGCGGGACACTGCCCAGCTGCGGGTCAGCCATCCAGAGCTCACCCTCAGTCAGCTGGCGGAGCTGTGCCAGCCGCCGGTGAGCAAATCGGCGCTCAACCACCGCCTGCGGCGGCTTGCCGAGCTGGCCCAGCGCCAGCTGTAATACCAAGGAGGAAGCATCATGGCATTTACCCACCTGCATTTGCATACCGAATATTCCCTGCTGGACGGAGCCTGCCGCATTCAGGGGCTGGTGCGCCGGGTCAAGGAGCTGGGGCAGGAGGCGGTGGCCATTACGGACCACGGCGTGATGTACGGGGCGGTGGATTTTTACAAGGCCTGCAAGGAGCAGGGGGTCAAGCCCATCATCGGCTGCGAGGTGTATGTGGCCCCCCGCAGCCGCTTTGACCGCTCTGCGGAGCTGGATCGCTCCCCCCGCCACCTGGTGCTGCTGTGCCGCAATGAGGAGGGGTACCGCAACCTGTCCTATCTGGTATCCATGTCCTTTCTGGAGGGGTTCTATGGCAGGCCCCGCATTGATATGGAGCTGCTGCGCCAGCACTGCGGGGGGCTGATAGCGCTGTCTGCCTGTCTGGGCGGGGAAATTCCCCGCCGCCTGATGGCGGGGGACTACGAGGGGGCCAAGGCCCACGCCCTGGAGATGCGGGCGCTGTTTGGTGAGGACGGGTACTACCTGGAGATGCAGGATCAGGGGCTGGAGGAGCAGCGGCTGGTCAACCAGGGAGTGATGCGCCTGAGCGAGGAGACTGGGATTCCCCTGGTGTGCACCAACGACGCCCACTATCTGGAGCAGGGGGATGCAGAGCTTCAGGATGTACTCATGTGCATTCAGATGGGCAAGCTGCTGGAGGACCAGGACCGGATGCGCTTTGCCAACGACCAGTTCTACGTCAAAAGCGAAGGGGAGATGCGCCAGCTGTTCCCCCAGTGTCCCCAGGCCATTGACAACACCCAGCGGATTGTGGAGCTGTGCAACCTGGACTTCCAGTTTGGCGTGCACCACCTGCCTGAATTCAAGCTGCCGCCGGGGGAGTGCGACGGGGCGGCCTACTTTGAAACGCTGTGCCGCCAGGGGTTTGCCCAGCGCTATCCCCAGGGAGGGCAGGCGCTGGTGGAGCGGCTGGAGCAGGAGATGGCCATGATTGCCCAGATGGGGTTTGTGGACTACTTCCTCATCGTGTCCGATTTCATCCGCTATGCCAAAAATCAGGGGATTCCCGTGGGGCCGGGGCGGGGCTCTGCCGCCGGCTCTATGGTGGCCTACTGCCTGCGCATTACCGAAATTGACCCCATCAAATACAGCCTGTATTTTGAGCGCTTTCTCAATCCCGCCCGTGTGACCATGCCGGACATCGACATTGACTTCTGCATCCGCCGCCGCCAGGAGGTCATTGACTATGTGGCAAGGAAATACGGGGAGGACCATGTGGCGCAGATTGTCACCTTCGGCACCCTCAAGGCCAAGGCTGTGCTGCGGGATGTGGGGCGGGTGCTCAATATGCCCTATGCTGAGGTGGACAAGATTGCCAAGCTGGTGCCCTTTGCCCTGGACATGACCTTGCAGAAGGCGCTGGAGATGTCCAAGCAGCTGCGGGAGCTGTACGAGCAGGACCCCCAGGTGCACCGGCTGGTGGAGCTGTCCCGCCGCCTGGAGGGGATGCCGCGCAACACCTCCACCCATGCCGCCGGGGTGGTAATCACCCGGCTGCCTGTGCACAAGTATGTGCCGTTGGCCACCAACGACGGCGTGCCGGTGACCCAGTACACCATGGTGACGCTGGAGGAGCTGGGGCTGCTGAAGATGGACTTTCTCGGCCTGCGCAACCTGACCATTCTGGACGACGCCGCCCAGCTGGTGCGCCGCACCAATCCCCAGTTCCAGCTGTCCCAGATTCGGGATGACGACCCGGCGGTGTACCAGATGCTGTGCGAGGGGCGCACCTCCGGCGTGTTCCAGATGGAATCAGCGGGGATGACAGGGGTGTGCGTGGGGCTCAAGCCCAAGAGCATTGAGGACATCACCGCCATCATTGCCCTGTACCGTCCCGGCCCCATGGACTCCATTCCCCGCTTTCTGGCCTGCGCCCACGACCCCGGCTGCATTTCCTATAAACACCCCATGCTCAAGCCCATTTTGGATGTGACCTACGGGTGCATTGTGTATCAGGAGCAGGTGATTGAGATTTTCCGCCAGCTGGCCGGGTACTCCCTGGGCCAGGCGGACCTGGTGCGCCGGGCCATGAGCAAGAAGAAGGAGAAGGACATTCAGCGGGAGCGGCAGGCCTTCCTGTGGGGGGATGCAGAGCGGGGCATTGACGGCTGCGTGGCCCGGGGGGTGCCGGAGGGGGCGGCCCAGGCCATCTACGATGAAATCTCCGACTTTGCCAAGTACGCCTTCAACAAGTCCCATGCGGTGGCCTATGCGGTGGTGGCCTATCAGACGGCGTGGTTCAAGCACCACTACACCAGGGAGTATATGGCGGCGCTGCTCACCTCTGTACTGGACTCCCAGGACAAGGTGGCGGAGTATATCGCAGAGTGCCGGGAATGCGGCATTGCCGTTCTGCCCCCCGATGTGAATGAGTCGGGCACCACCTTTACGGTGTCGGGGGAGCATATCCGCTTCGGCCTGGCTGCCCTCAAAGGGGTGGGCAGAGGGGTGGTGGACGCCCTGCTGGCCGAGCGGGAGCGGGGCGGGCCGTTCCAGTCCTTCCCCGAGTTCTGTGTGCGGATGTACGACACCGAGCTGAACAAGCGGGTGCTGGACAGCCTGATTCGCTCCGGTTCCTTTGACAGCATGGGCTATCGCCGCAGTCAGCTGCTGCGGGTGTACGAGCAGGTGGTGGACATCATTGCCCAGGATAGAAAGCAGAACCTGGATGGGCAGCTGGATTTGTTCGGCGGCGAGGACACCGGCCCGGCCATTCCGGAGGTGAACCTGCCTGACATCCCGGAGTTTTCCCCCGGAGAGCTGATGGCGATGGAGCGGGAATTGACGGGGCTGTATCTGTCAGGGCACCCCATGGATGAGTACCGCCAGCAGGTCAAGCAGCTGGGGGCGGTGCCCCTGTCCGCCCTGACGGCGGGGGAGCACGACCACAGGCAGGTGCAGGATGGGGCGCGCATCACCGTGGCGGGGGTGGTAGCCAGCAAGAAAACCCGGGTGACCAAGAACAACTCCCTGATGGCCTATGTCAATCTGGAGGATGCCACGGCTTCGGTGGAGCTGCTGGTGTTTTCCCGTGCACTGGACGCCGCCGGAGAGGCCCTTGCCGAGGGCAGGGCGGTGGCAGTGGTGGGCAAGGTGTCCCTGCGGGAGGAAAAGGAGCCGCAAATTGTGGTGGACAAGGTGTCCCTGCTCACCAAGGATGGTGCGGTGCAGGAGTCTGCGCCGCCAGACCAGGGCACGCCCCGCCCCCAGCAGGCGCAGCAGGTGCTGTGGATTAAGCTGCCCGATGGCGGGGAGCGCTTTGCGTGGCTCAAGCGGCTGCTCCAGATGTTCCCTGGGCGGCAGCGAGTCATCCTCTATGTGGCAGACAGCAAAAAGAAATACCAGACCGCCTGCGTGCATCACCCCGCACTGCTGGCGGAGCTGCGGGAGCAGCTGGGAGAGGAGAGTGTGGTGCTAAAGTGAACGGTTCTATGGAGAAGGGGAAGGGGGCAATGTACGGACTGCTGGGCAAGGTGGGTAAGGTGCTCTTCCACCGTGTTGCGGTGATGGGTGCGCTCATCGTCCTGCAAATTGCCCTGTATGTGGCCGGGGTGCTTTGGCTGGAGGACAGTGCGTATTACGCCGTGTTTTCCGGGGCCTCCATGACGTTGTCGGTGCTGGCCACCATGTGGATTGTGGCCAGCGACAGCAATCCCGGCTACAAAATCGGATGGGTGAGCCTGGTGCTGGTGCTCCAGCCCCTGGGGTCGTTGGCGTATCTGCTGCTGGGCGGAAACCGGATGTCTGCCTTCAACCAGCGGCGGCTGCGCACCATGGCCCGGCGCATTGCCCAGAACCTGGGGGAGGACTGCGACCGCACACCGGATTTGATGCGTGACCAGGGGGAGGATGCCGGGCGGCTGGCCCACTATATCCAGCAGAGCGCCCGCTGTCCCGTCTACCGCAATACCTCCACCCGGTTTTACCCCCTGGGGGATTTGTGCTATCAGGATATTTTGGACGACCTGCGCCAGGCCAAGCGGTATATCTTCATCGAATACTTCATCATCGAGGAGGGGAAGCTGTGGAACTCGGTGCTGGATATTTTGAAGGAAAAGGCCGCCCAGGGGGTGGAGGTGCGGGTCATCTATGACGATGTGGGGTCCATCTTCACCCTGCCGGCCAACTATCCAGAGCAAATGGCCAAGCTGGGGATTCAGTGCCGGGTGTTCAACCGCCTGGTGCCGGTGCTCAGCCTGCGGCAGAACAACCGGGACCATCGCAAGTATATGATTGTGGACGGTAAGGTGGCCTTTACCGGCGGCATCAACATGGCGGATGAGTATATCAACGTCAAGCCCCGGTTCGGGCATTGGAAGGACAGCGCCATCCGGCTGGAGGGGGAGGCGGTGTGGTCCATGACGGTGTCCTTTCTGGCCATGTGGGACTTCACCCGCAACGAGGAGGAGCGTTTCCGCCCCTATCGCCCCCAGCCCCCTGCGGTGTCCGCACCAGGGTGGGTGCAGCCCTATCATGACTGCCCCTGGGACAATGAGCCGGTGGGGCTGACGGTGTACCTCCACCTCATCAACCGGGCCAAGCGGTATGTGTATATCACCACGCCCTATCTGGTGATTGACTACTCCCTCACCATGGCCCTCACCAGCGCCGCCAAGTCTGGGGTGGATGTGCGCATTATCACCCCCCACATTCCCGACAAAAAGACGGTGTTTGAGGTGACCCGTGCCTACTATGAGGAGCTGCTGCGGGCAGGGGTGCGCATCTTCGAGTACCGCCCCGGCTTTATCCACAGCAAGAACTTTGTGGTGGACGACCGGGTGGCCACCGTGGGCACAGTGAATTTGGACTACCGCTCCATGTTCCTCCACTTTGAAAATGGTGTGGTGCTCTATGGAACCCCCACGGTGGCGGAGATTAAGGAGGATTTCCTGCACACCCAGTCCCTCAGCCTGGAGGCAACGCTTCAGGAGTGCCTGCGGGTATCCCTGCCCAGACGGCTGATGCGGGATGCACTGCGGTTATTCGCACCGATGTTATAACGAAGCGCTGAGCCGTCGTGAGCAGGCTGGATGGACCGAAGTGAGGGATAGGCATGAGGCGGGCATAGCCCGCCATGCCTGTCCCGAATCGGAGGGAAGCCAGCCGTCGCGAACAGGCGAGGCGTGACAAGGAAGAAGCGCTGAGCCGTCGTGAGCCTTCTCAAAAAAGTCCTTGGACTTTTTTGAGGGAATGCAGGGGAAATAGGGTTCGATTCCTGCGGAATTGTCACCCTATTTCCCCTGAG
>CALXDR010000034.1 GCA_944387115.1 uncultured Oscillospiraceae bacterium | reverse complement strand
CCTGTTTTGCATGAGCAGAGTGTTTTCCGAGGCGCATGTCCCCGGAAAACACGGGCCTTGGATTTTATTCCGCCGCCTGCGGGCGGCGGAACTCGGTGAGACCCGAAGCGTCCGAATAGAAGCGTCCGAGCCGTTGCGAACAGGCGTAGCATGACATCTTAGAAGTGCGAAGCCGTCGTGAGCAGGCTGGATGGAGCGGAGTGAGGAATAAAACCCAGGGGGGCGAAGCCACCCGGTTTTGTTCCGAATCGGAGGGAAGCCAGCCGTTGCGAACAGGCGTAGCATGACATCTTAGAAGTGCGAAGCCGTCCCGAGCCATTTCCAAACCCCAAGGACTTTTTTGAGGGGACACATGGGAAAGCACACTGGATTTCCGGCGAAATTGCCCTCATGTGCCATAAGCGGCGTGTTTCCCCATACCCATATCCCCGGAACACACGGGGGTGGATATGCTTTCGCCGCCTGCCAGCCGTTTCCGGCAGACCGGCTGACCACAGCGCAACACCAAGCCCTTCAGGGGCTGTCAACACACAGAAAAAGGAGAGAACAAGCCCATGCAGCTAGCCACAGCGGCACAGATCAAATGGCTGGACGAGGCGGCCATGCGAGAACCGGGGATGGGAGGAACCGTCCTGATGGAACGGGCGGCACAGGGGGTTGCCCGCCAGGTGGAGGGGGTGTATGCCCTCCAGCGGGGCGGACAGCTCCGCCTGGACGGGGAGAAGCGTCCGCAAGACCCCCGGGCGCTGAGCGCTGCGTTGCACCACGCCGCCGGGGAGGACTGGACGCCCCAGGGAGAGGACGGGGGCGGCCATGTCCGCTGTACCCACCTGCCCCAGGCCACGGGCACGGTATGTGTGGGAGATGAGGTATATACCGTGGCGCAGGGCAGGCAGGGGCAGCCCCCCTGCGCTGTGATATTTGCCGGGACAGGGAACAACGGCGGGGACGGCATTGCCGCCGCCCGGCTGCTGCTGGAGCGGGGGTGGAGGGTACACTGCTTCCTGGTGGGCAGCCGGGAGAAGATGAGCCGCAGCTGCAAGGCCATGGAGCGGGCTCTGCGCCAGGCAGGGGGCGTGCTGGAGGTGTGGCACCCCGCCAGCGCCCGGCAGAGGGCGTGGGCCATGGGGGCGGATGTGATTGTGGACGCCATATGCGCAGTGGGGCTGACGGCGCCGCTGCGGGGGGCGGCTGCCCAGGCGGCGGCGGACATCAACGCCTGTCCCGCCCCGGTGGTGGCGGTGGATTTGCCCAGCGGTGTGGAGGCGGACAGCGGGTGTGTGCCGGGGGTGGCGGTGCAGGCTGCCGTCACCGTCACCTTCACCATGGCAAAGCCCGGCCTGCTGGTGGGCAAGGGGGCGATGCAGGCGGGGGCGGTGCTGGTGGAGGACATCGGCATTCCCCAGCGGCTGATTGGCCGCCTGCCCTGCGCCACCCGGACGCTGGAGCGGCACGAGGTGGGGGAGATGCTCCCCCGCCGGGCCGCAGACGGGCACAAGGGCAGCTTTGGCAAGGTGCTCATTGTGGGGGGCGCTGTGGGCACCACGGGCGCTCCCGCCCTGGCGGCCCGTGCCGCCATGCGCACCGGGGCGGGGCTGGTGACGGTGCTCACCCCCTGGCAGGTGTATCCCATTGTGGCCGGGCACTGCCTGGAGAGCATGGTGCGCCCGCTGCCCCAGGACTATCTGGAGGTGCTGGGGATGGCAGAGCGTGGGGACGGGCTGCTCATCGGCCCCGGAATGGGTCAGGGGCCGGACATCGCCGGACTGGCGCCCCTGCTCCTGCTGCGCCACCCCGGAACGGTGATTTTGGACGCCGATGGCATCAATCTCATGGCGGCGCATATGGATATTCTGGATGGACGAAGCCCCGGCTCCACCATCCTCACCCCCCACGAGGGGGAGTTTGCCCGCCTGGGGGGCGACCTGTCCGGGGGCGACCGGCTGGGGCAGGCCCGTGCCTTTGCCCGTGCCCACCGCTGCGTGCTGGTGCTCAAGGGGTATCACACCATTGTGGCCGCCCCCGATGGGCGGTGCTGGGTGAATACCACAGGCAATGCGGGAATGGCCAAGGGCGGCTCGGGGGATGTGCTGGCGGGGATGATTCTGGCCCTGGTGGGTCAGGGTCTGTCCCCGGTGGAGGCCGCCCTGTGCGGGGTGTGGCTCCACGGCGACAGCGGGGACCGGGTGGCAGAGGAGCTGGGGGCGTATGCCATGCTCCCCTCCGACCTGGTGGACCGGGGGCTGCCCCAGTCCCTGCGGGCGCTCACCCGGGAGATGGGGCGCTAGGCGCACACTGCAATGGAAGGGGAGGGCGACGGTGAAACGCATGGCTTGCCTTGTACTGATGATACTGCTGCTGACGGGGTGCGCCGGCGGCGGCACGGAGCCGGAGGCGCTGGTGTCGGTGGTGCGGGGGGAGTACCTGTCCCTGGCGGGGTGGCAGTCCCAGGTGGCCCTCACCGCCCACTACGGGGATGCGGTGTACCAGTGCAGTGTGGATGTGCGGTGGCGGCGGGAGGGGGAGACGGTGCTCACCATCACCCAGCCCCAGCTGCTTGCGGGGGTCACCGCCCGCCTCTCCCCCGACGAGCAGGTGCTGGAGTACGACGGGGCGGGGGTGTCCATCGGGCTGATGGACGAGGAGGGGCTGACCCCTGTTTCCGCCCTGCCGGTGATGATGGAGCAGCTCACCCAGGGGTACATTGCCCGGTGCAGCTGGGCTGAGGAGGGCACGCAGCTGTGCCTGGTCTGCCGGGACCCCAGCCGGGAGGCGGGGCAGGGCACGGAATACATCCTCTTCCTGGACGCAGCCGCCCACCAGCTTGTCCGGGCGGAGGTGCAGGTGGATGGCGTGACACGGCTGGAGGCTGTGTTTGAAGACTTTACAATGGAGATGACCGACGATGACACTGGAGACAATGCGGACCTGGGCGGAGGTTGACCTGGGGAAGCTGGAGCATAACTATCACGCCCTGCGGGCCTGTGCCCCTGGCAGCCGCTTTGTGGGGGTGGTGAAGGCCAACGCCTACGGACATGGGGCGGTGGCGGTGGGGCGCAGGCTGGAGCAGCTGGGGGCGGACTATCTGGCGGTGGCCTGCCTCCACGAGGCGGCGGAGCTGCGGCAGGCGGGCATCTCCATCCCCATTCTCATTCTGGGGGTGACCCCGCCGGCGCTGGCCCGCCAGGTGGTGGAGCTGGGGGTGACCCAGACGGTGTTTACCATGGAGCTGGCCCAGGCCCTCTCCCAGGCCGCCCGGGACAAGGGGGTGCGGGCCAAAATCCACATCAAGGTGGATACGGGGATGAGCCGCTTGGGTGTGCTGGCCCACGATGGGAAGGCCGCCGCCGGGGAAATTGCCCGGCTGTGCGCTGTGCCCCATTTGGAGGCGGAGGGGATTTTCACCCACTTTGCCGATGCAGACGGGGACGAGGCATATACCATGCTCCAGTTCACCCGCTTTCTCGATACCCTCCGGGAGCTGGAAGAAAATTATGGCCGCACATTTGCCCTTCGCCATTGCGCCAACAGCGCAGCTGTGTTACACTATCCCTGTACACACCTGGATATGGTGCGCCCCGGCGTGGCGCTGTACGGCCACTACCCCGACCCTGCCTCCCAGGGGCTGGACGGGGTGGGTCTGGAGCCGGTGATGACCTTGAAAAGCCGGGTATCTGCGGTGCGGGAGCTGCCCGCCGGCACCCCGGTGAGCTATGGCCGCACCCATGAGATGGGTCAGGGCGGCGGCCGGGTGGCGGTGCTCCCCATCGGCTATGCCGACGGCTTCCAGCGGGCGCTGTCCAACGGCGTTGGGGTCTATCTGGGCGGACAGCTGCGGCCGGTGGTGGGCCGTGTGTGCATGGATGTGTGCATGGTAGGCCTGGAGCCGGGGGATGAGGTGCAGGCGGGCGATGTGGCGGAGGTGTTCGGCGCCCATCTGCCGGTGGAGCACCTTGCCCGGCGGGCGGGCACCATCTCCTACGAGCTGCTGTGCGCCGTCTCCCCCCGTGTGCCCCGGGTGTATCGCTGAACCGCCCTGGGCGGGGGTGCATAGGATGCATGGGAAGCCTGCCGGTCCTGCCGGCGGCGAGGTGCAGAGGCGCACCCCCAGCGGTATAAAAACCTCTGCCCCGTGGGAGAATGATAGTACCCGGTCTACATAAGAGAGATCGGGCACTATATCCGGCGGAGTGTGAGATCCTGTGGACAACTATCCTGTGAGACGCGGCGACATTTTTTACGCCGATTTGAGTCCGGTGGTGGGCAGTGAGCAGGGGGGCGTGCGCCCTGTCCTCATCGTGCAGAACGACACCGGCAATCGACACAGCCCCACGGTGATTGCCGCGGCAATCACCTCGCAGACCGGCAAGGCCAAGCTGCCCACCCACATCAACCTGGCTGCCAACAGCTCGGGTCTGCCCAAGGATTCCATCATCCTGTTAGAGCAGATTCGCACCCTGGACAAACGGCGGCTGCGGGAGCATATGGGGCGGGTGGATGAGCAGATTATGCGGCGGGTGGACAACGCCATTGCCGTCAGCTTTGGTTTACACCCCCAGCGCCTGGTGTAATCCCCAGGCCGGGGGGACGGGGTGTGCCGGGGACAATCCCGGCACACCCAGCACTAGACATCCCGGAGGGACATACAGATGAGAAACTACAAAAAGAAGATTGCCGCTGCGGCGGCGGGGACGCTGCTGCTGGTCACGGTGGCCTATGCGGCCACGGCGGGGAGCAAGGACGACCCTCTGGTCACCCTGAGCTACCTGAACAATGTCTTTGCGCCCAAGCTGGAGAGCAGCGCCAAGGATGCGGCCACAGCCCAGAAAAACCAGATGACCCAGCAGATGAACAACAGCCTGGCCGACTGGGAACGGCGGGTGAATGAGCAGCTGGCCAACGGCGGGCAGGGCAGTGCGGTGTTCTCCACCCTCACCCTGAGCAAGGGGCAGAGCCTGGTGTGCGGCGTGGGCACGGAGGTGCTGCTGCGCAGTGGCGGCATGACCTGCACCGGCAGCGACGCCAACGGCCTGACCGACACCACGGCGGGGGCCACCCTGGCCGGGGGCAAGGGGCTGACGGCCAACCACCTGTACATGGTATCCGGCGGAAGCCGCACCCTCTCCGCCACCGCCAACGGCACGGTGGTGCTGGTGCGGGGGAGCTACAGCGTCAAGTGAGGCAGCCACGCCGGGGGAGGTTTACGAAACGTTCATATCTCGTTTGCAAATTGGACAACACTTGACAGAGCGGGTGTGCTATACTCCTTTACGTCAGTACATGACAGACAGAAATCCTCCCTCTTTTTTCTCTCTCTTTCGTTGGAAGGGGCCAGGGGCCGGGACAGCCGGACCCTGGCCTCTTGTCTGTGTGCAGGGGGAGATTCATATGTGGAAACGAATGGATTAACAAAAAATTCATAAAATGTTCTTGATTTGTTCAAACTTTTTGGCGCTGCTATGGTGGTATGGATATGTCAAAATTCTCTGTGATTTTAGGTTATGACGGGAATCTGGGGTTTGTTTGGAATTTTGACAATCCACGTTGGAGCTGTGGAGGAAAACCGGGATGCGAGGTGAGGCGCGTCCGGGTTTTCTTCTTATACATGGAAAAGACGGCCTTCCCGCTGGGGGCGGGGCGGCGGGGGAGGGGGGAGCGGCCACGCCCTTGCGCAACGGGAGGAATGGCGCTATAATAGGGGGCAACACTGCGCAAAGGAGTCGTTTGGATGATCGATTACTTTCAACTGGACATGAACCCCGGTCAGCTGGGACAGATCAGCAGCCTGGGTCTGGCCCATGTGGGAGATGGGGTATATGAGCTGATGGTGCGCTCCTGGCTGTGCCTGAAGGGGAAGGCCACCAACAAGGGGCTGCACCGGGCGGCGGTGCGCTATGTGGCGGCCCCTGCCCAGGCCCGCATGGCAGAGCGGCTGCGCCCCGTCCTCACTGAGGAGGAGGTGGCGGTATTCCGCCGGGGGCGCAACAGCCACACCGGGGGCATTCCCAGGGGGGCCAGCGTGGCGGAGTATCACACTGCCACCGGGCTGGAGGCGCTGTTCGGCTGGCTCTATCTCCAGGGGCGCACCCAGCGGCTCAACGAGCTGTTTACCATCATGATGGAGGAGTGATACCATGCCATTGGACGCCATTGCCCTCACCGCCCTGGCTGGCGAGCTGCGGGAGCGGATTGTGGGGGGGAAGGTGGATAAAATCTATCAGCCCACCCGGGATGAGGTGGTGCTGCATATGCGCACCGGGCGGGAGAATGTGAAGCTGCTGCTGTCTGCCAATCCGGCCCATCCCCGTGCCCATCTCACCCAGATCACCCGGGAGAACCCGGAGACGCCCCCCATGTTCTGTATGCTGCTGCGCAAATATTTTGCGGGCGGCCGCATTTTGGAGATTGTGCAGCCCGCCATGGAGCGGGTGCTGGACTTCCGCTTTGAAACCCTCAACGAGCTGGGGGACCGGGTGGAGCGCCGCCTGGTGCTGGAGGCCATCGGGCGCAAGGCCAACCTGATTATGCTGGACGGGACGGGGCGCATCACCGACTGCCTGCGCCGGGTGGACGCCGACCTGTCCGCCCAGCGCCCCCTCATGCCCGGAATGTTCTATCAGCCCCCCGCCCCCACGGGGAAGCTGGACTTCACCGCCATGTCCCCGGAGGAGCGGGGGCGTCTGATTGACGCCCAGGCCCCCCAGGGGGAGGGGCAGGACAAGTGGCTGCTGGACACCTTCAGCGGGCTATCCCCCCTCATCGCCCGGGAGCTGGCCTTTCAGGGCGGAGGCAGCCGTGCGGGGCTGGCACGCCGGCTGGAGGAGCTGGCTGAACGTGTGGAGCAGGGGCGCTTTACCCCTGTGGTGCTCACCAGGGAGGAAAAAGGGGTGGACTTCACCTTTATGCCCATCCTCCAATATGGCCCTGGGGTGGCGCTGACGGAGTACGAGAGCTTTTCCGCCCTCCTCGACCGCTACTACGAGGAGAAGGAGGCCCAGGAGCGGGTGAAGCAGCGGGGGCAGGACTTCATCAAGTCGGTGCAGCAGGCCCGCACCCGCACCGCCAAAAAGATTGCCAACCAGGAGCAGGACCTGCGCAGCGCTGTGGACCGGGAGCGGCTGCGCCGGTATGGGGAGCTGATTACCGCCAACCTCTACCGCATGGAGCGGGGGCAGACCACCCTCACCGCCCAGGACTATTACGACCCGGAGTGCCGGGAGGTGGACATCCCCCTCGACCCCCTGCGCACCCCCCAGCAGAATGCGGCGAAGTATTTTAAGGACTACAAGAAGGCCCAGAAGGCGGAGGAGATGCTCACCATCCAGCTGGAGAAAAACCGCCGGGAGCTGGATTATCTGGACAGCGTGCTGCAAATGATTGCCCTGTCCGAGGGGGATCGGGACCTCCAGGAAATCCGCCAGGAGCTGATGGAAAACGGCTACCTGCGCCAGCACAAGCGGAAGATGACCGCTAAGGGCAAGGAGAAGCTTGTGCGCTCCAAGCCCATGGAGTTTCGCTCTTCTGCGGGTATCCCCATCTTGGTGGGGAAGAACAACGCCCAAAACGACCGCCTGACCCTCAAGGAGGCGGACAAGCGGGATATATGGCTCCATGTGCAAAAGCTCCATGGCTCCCACGTCATTCTCAAGACGGGGGGTGCACAGCCCGACCCCCAGTCCCTCACCGAGGCGGCGCAGCTGGCGGCCTGGTTTTCCCAGGCCAGGGAGTCGGCGCAGGTCCCCGTGGACTACACCCCGGTGAAGGTGGTGAAGAAGCCTGCGGGGGCCAAGCCGGGGTTTGTCATCTACCCCACCTATCAGACGCTGTTTGTCACCCCCAGCGAGGACGTGGTCAAGGCGCTGCGCACCAAATGAGCCCCTGACATACCCACAAAGACAGATACCCCCGCCGCACCGGTGCAAGGTGCGGCGGGGGTATTGCTTGGCTCGGAATTGGGCTGCGCTTGCTCCTCAGCCCTGGAGCATGGACAGGCCCAGGGTGAGGCGGCGGAGGGTCTCCTCACGGCCGAGAATCTGGCAGATTTCAATGGCGCCGCCGGGGGTGACCGCCTTGCCCGCAGCGGCAATGCGCACAGGCCACATGAGGGTGGCGTTTTTCACCTCCAGCTGGGCGGCCAGCTGCACCAGGGCGTTGTGAATGCCCTCCTGGGTCCACTGGTCCAGGGCGGACAGGGCGGGGATGGCGGCCTCCAGCATGGCGCGGGAGACCTCCGGGTTGGTCTTGGACTTCTTGTTGGTGAACAGCTCCACGCTGTACTGGGGCAGGGTGTCGAAGAAGTCCACCTTCTCCGGGATGTCGGTGAGCCGCTCGCACCGGGCCTGGAGCAGGGCGGCAATGGCGGAGACATCATAGGCGGGGTTGGTCACCGCCTGGCGGATATAGGGGGCGGCGGCCTGGGCAAAGGCCTGGGGCTCCATGGAGCGCAGATAGGCGGCGTTGAAGTAGTTGAGCTTGTCCAGGTCAAAAGCGGAGGGGGACTTGGAAATGTGCCCGATGTCAAAGGCGGCGATGAGCTGCTCCATGGTGAAGAACTCCTGCTCTGCCAGCGCTCCGTGGGGCGCCCAGCCCAGCAGGGCCACATAGTTCACCACGGCCTGGGACAGATAGCCCTGGGCCATCAGATCCTCGTAGGAGGGGTCGCCGTGGCGCTTGGACATTTTGCGCACGCTGCCGGTGGCCGGGTCGTTGATCATCACCGAGGCGCAGTGGACATAGGTGGGAATCTCCCAGCCGAAGGCCTGGTAGAGCAGGTTGTACTTGGGGGAGGAGGAGAGGTACTCTGCCCCCCGCACCACATGGGTGATGCCCATCAGGTGGTCGTCCACCACATTGGCGAAGTTATAGGTGGGCAGGCCGTCCGACTTGATGAGAATCTGGTCGTCCAGCTCGGCGTTGTCCACGGTAATCTCCCCGTACACGGCATCGTGGAAGGTGGTGGTTCCCTCGGGAATGCGCTGGCGGATGACATAGGGCTCCCCGGCGTCCAGCTTGGCCTGAATCTCCTCGGGGGTGAGGGAGAGGCAGTGGCGGTCGTACTTGGCGTTGGGGTCGTCCTGGCGCAGCTCCTCCAGCCGCTCCTCGGTGCAGAAGCAGCGGTAGGCGTGGCCCGTTTCCAGGAGCAGCTGGGCGTACTTGCCGTACAAATCCCGGCGCTCGGTCTGGATGTAGGGGCCTACGGGGCCGCCCACGTCGGGGCCTTCGTCCCAGTCCAGGCCGCAGCGGCGCATGGTGGCGTAGATGACGTCCACGGCGTCCTCCACCAGGCGGCCCTGGTCGGTGTCCTCAATGCGCAGCAGGAACTTGCCCCCGGCGTGGCGGGCGATGAGATAGGTGTACAGTGCGGTGCGGAGATTGCCCACGTGCATATAGCCCGTGGGAGAGGGGGCGAACCGGGTACGCACCTCCCCCTTGGGAATGCGGGACTCCATCTGGGCAAACCACTGCTTGTCCAAAGCCATAACAAAAGACCTCCAGTCAATCAAAGAAAAATCCCTTTTATTATACAGGCAGGGGGAGGGGTTTGCAAGAACAATCGTGGGGGACAAGGCCCATGACGCATTGCCCCTTTCCGGGGGAGGAAGTGGGGCTGGGGCTGTTTTGGGGAGACGCGCCCTGGAAGGGGGGCGGGCAGGGGGCGAGGGCCTCGGAAATGGGGCCTGGTGCGCCAGGTTTCCCCGCTCAAAAAAGTCCTTGGACTTTTTTGAAGCCGCATCTTGTATTTCAACGGGGGATAGACTATAATGATAGAGTTTCTAAAAAAATTCCGCCGGGGACGGCGGGAGGGGAGGTATCTATGGACACACGGCCCATCGGCGTATTCGATTCCGGGCTGGGGGGGCTGACCGCCATGCGGGAGCTGGCCCGCATCCTGCCGGAGGAGGAGCTTATCTACTTTGGAGATACAGGGCGGGTGCCCTATGGAGGCCGCTCTCCTGAGACGATTACCCGGTATGCCCGGCAGGATGTGGCCTTTTTGCGCAGCTTTGACCCCAAGGCCATTGTCATTGCCTGCGGCACGGTGTCCACCACGGCCCTGGAGGTGCTGCGCAGGGAGTGCCCGGTGCCCATTTACGGCGTGGTGGAGCCTGCGGTGCAGGCTGCCGCCCAGTGTACCCGCACCGGGCGGGTGGGGCTGATTGGCACCAAGGCCACCATTCGCTCCGGGGCCTACGAGCGGGCGCTGTCCGCCCTCCGCCCGGGGGCGCAGGTGGAGGCCAGGGCCTGCCCCCTGCTGGTGCCGCTGGTGGAAAACGGGCGGTATCAGCCCGGGGACCCGGTGGTGGAGCGGGTGGTTGCGGAATACCTCCAGCCCATCCGGGAGGCGGGGGTGGACACCCTGGTGCTGGGCTGCACCCACTATCCCCTGCTCAAGCCCGTCATCGCCTCCTACATGGGGGAGGGCGTGGCGCTGGTGGACGTGGGCGCGCAGTGCGCCCATTGGGTCGCCCGGAGCCTGGAGGAGCAGGGGCTGCGTGCCCGCAGAGACGGCGAGGGCCCCAGGCGCTATTTTGTCAGCGATGCCACCGGAGACTTTCCCGCCCTGGCCTCCGCCTTTCTGGGGGTGGATGTGGCCGGAGCTGTGGAGTGGGTGGACATCACCGCCTATTGACGGCAGGATACATAGGGAGTGTTGCGGAGATGACGGAGAATGTAATCGTATCCATCCAGGGCCAGCAGGTGGGGGAGGACGACATCCCCCAGGGCTCGGAGCTGGTCACGCCTGGAACGCTGGTGCGGGACGCCAAAGGCCGCCTCACCCTCACTTACGAGGAGGGGGAGATGTCGGGGATGGACGGCACCACCACGGTGATCTACCTGGAGGGGGAGCGTGTGACTGTGGAGCGCAGGGGCACAGTCAAGACCCAGATGGTATTTCAGGAGGGGCTGCGCCATGCCGCCCTCTATGAGATGCCCTTCGGAGGGGTGTCCATGGTGGTCACCGCCCGCCGGGTGCACAACGCCATGGGCGAGCAGGGCGGCGAGCTGGATATTTTGTATACCATGGAGCTGGACAACGCCGTCACCGGGCAAAACCGGATTAAGTTGAGTGTTTGTCCGATAGAACTCGAAGCGTCCGAGCCGTCGTGAGCAGGCTGGATGGAGCGAAGTGAGGGATAGGCATAGGGCGGGCGCAGCCCGCCATGCCTGTCCCGAATCGGAGCGAAGCCAGCCGTTGCGAACAGGCGAGGCGTGACATCACCGAAGCGTCCGAGCCCCGGTCGCAGCTTGACTGGACTGGAGCGAGGAATAAATTCCAGGACGGGTAACGCCCGGCCGAATTTGTTCCGAGTCGGAGGGAAGTCAAGCGTGGCGGAGGGGAGCGAGGCGTGACATCACCGAAGCGTCCGAGCCTTCTCAAAAAACTCCCAGGACTTTTTTGAGGGGATACAGGGGAAATGCGGCTCGATTCCTCCGGGGCGTTTCCCCAGGGGCACATCCCCGGAAAGCACGGGATTGAGGTTGGGGGAATGGGCAGGATGCCCGAGGCCGTCCCCCACCCGCCGCCCGAAACAAGCCAGCCGGGCACAGGGCACAGCCCCTGCCCATCAGACGATATTGACCACGAGATATTTTCAGAGATAGGTGTGAATTGAAATGTCCAATCTTATCCAGGCCGCCCGTGAGCAGGTGGCACAACTGACCCAGGCCGCTTACCAGCGTGCCGCCGAGCAGGGACTGCTCCCCGCCGGACAGACCATTCGGGGCACTGTGGAGGTGCCCAAGGACAGCAAAAACGGGGACTTTGCCTCCTCCTTTGCCATGGCAGGGGCCAAGGCGCTGCGCCAAAACCCCCGGGCAGTGGCCCAGATCATCCTGGACCACATGGAGCTGGAGGGGAGCTTCTTCCAGCGGGTGGAGATTGCCGGGCCCGGCTTCCTCAACTTCTTCTACGCCCCCCGGTGGTACGCCCAGGTGCTGGGCGCCATTGAGGCCGACCCCCAGGGATACGGCTCCAGCGACGAGGGGCAGGGGAAGCGGGTGATGGTGGAGTTTGTCTCCGCCAATCCCACCGGCCCCATGCACATGGGCAACGCCCGGGGCGGCGTGCTGGGGGACACCCTGGCCAATGTGCTGGCCCGGGTGGGCTACCAGACCTGGAAGGAGTTCTATGTCAACGACGCAGGCAACCAGGTTCACAAGTTCGCCCAGTCCATCCACGCCCGGTATATGCAGATTCTCCTGGGGGAGGAGGGCTTCCCCTTCCCGGAGAACGGCTATCAGGGAGAGGACATCAAGGAGCTGGCCCAGGCCTTCTATGAGGCCCACGGGGACGCCTTCCGGGACGCCCGTGAGGAGGAGTGGCTGGAGCCCATGAGCCGCTTTGGCCTGGAGCGCAACATCCCCAAGATGAAGGAGGATCTGCGCAAGTACCGCATTGAGTACGACCAGTGGTTCCTGGAGTCCCAGCTGCACACCTCCGGCTATGTGGCCCAGACGGTGGAGCTGCTCACCCAAAAGGGTTGGACCTATGAGAAGGAGGGGGCGCTGTGGCTGGACACCACGGGCCTGCTCAAGGAGAAGTACCTGCGGGAGGGCAAGAGCCAGGAGCAGGTGGACAAGCTGGAGCTGAAGGACGATGTGCTCCGCCGGGCCAACGGCTTCTACACCTACTTTGCCGCCGACATCGCCTACCACCGCAACAAGTTTGAGGAGCGGGGCTTTGACCTGGTCATCAATGTGTGGGGGGCAGACCACCACGGGCACGTGGCCCGCCTCCAGGCGGCGCTGGACGGGCTGGGGCTGGACGGCTCCAACCGCCTGGTCATCGTGCTCATGCAGCTGGTCAACCTGCTTCAGGACGGAAAGCCCGTGCGGATGTCCAAGCGCACCGGCAAGGCCATCGCCCTGCATGACCTGCTGGACGAAATCAGCGTGGACGCCGCCCGCTACTACTTCAACAACCGGGCCTCCACCAGCCCCCTGGACTTTGACCTGGGTCTGGCGGTGCGCCAGGATTCCGACAACCCGGTGTACTATGTGCAGTACGCCCATGCCCGCATCTGCTCCCTGCTGGCCAATCTGGCCCAGGAGGGGGCCGCCGTGCCCCCCGCCCAGCAGGTGCAGGCCCAGCTGCTGGACAGCCCCGAGGAGCGTGCCCTGGTGAAGAACCTGGCCCAGTTCCCCGAGGAGCTCAAGCTGGCGGCGCACAGCTACGACCCCAGCCGCATCAACCGCTACCTCACCGCCCTGGCGGGGGATTTCCACCGCTTCTACAACGCCTGCCGCATCAAGGGCGAGGAGCCTGCCGTTCAGAGCGCCCGCCTCAAGCTGGCCGACAGCGTGCGCCTGGTGCTGGCCAATGGCCTGGGACTGCTGGGTGTGGATGCCCCCGAGAAGATGTGAGGGGCAAAAAAAGCTTGCAATCTCTGGACAGGTGTGGTATACTGCCAGGGTAAGGATAAGGAATGTGGAAGAGTGAGGCGGCCTGCCTCACTCTTTCTTTTCGGACGGAAGGAGGCAACAGCAATGGCCAAGGTAACGGATGTGGTGGCCCAGCTGGCCGCTCCCATTGTGGAGCAGATGGGCTGCACCCTTTGGGATGTGGAATACGTCAAGGAGGCGGGGGAGTGGTTCCTCCGGCTGTACATTGACAAGGAGGGGGGCATCTCCATCGAGGACTGCGAGGCGGTGTCCCGCCCGGTGTCCGACCTGCTGGATGAGAAGGACCCCATCCAGACCGGCTACACCTTTGAGGTGTCTTCTGCCGGACTGGACCGCACCCTGCGTAAGCCCGAGCACTTTGCCAAGTGCCAGGGGGAGCAGGTGGATGTCAAGCTGTACCGTCCGGTGGACGGCCGCAAGGACGTCACCGGGGTGCTCACCGGCTACGAGGACGGGGATGTTTTCGTGGACGGCGCACGGTTTGAGAAGAAGGACGTGGCGCAGGTGCGTCTGCACGTCACATTTTGAAGGAGAAATCATCATGGCTAAGAAAAAGACTGCCGCCAAGAGCACCGAGATGGATGTGAAGGAGTTTTTCGCCGCCATCTCGGATATTGAAAAGGAGAAGGGCATCTCCAAGGAGTATATGGTGGAGAAAATCGGGCAGGCTCTGGTTGCCGCCTACAAGCGGGACCACGAGGGTGTGACCGAGGAGAACGTCAAGCTGGTGGCCAACGAGGTAGAGGGCACCGTCAAGATGTTCATCAAGAAGGAAGTGGTGGAGGTGGTGGACAACCACAACACCGAAATCAGCCTGGAGGACGCCCGCCGCGCCCTCCCCCGCACCCAGCTGGGCGACACCGTGCGGGTGGAGATTAAGCCCAAGAATTTCGGGCGCATTGCCGCACAGACTGCCCGCCAGGTCATCATTCAGGGGATGCGTGAGGCCGAGCGGGGCATGGTCTTTGACGCCTTCTCCGCCAAGGAGCATGAGATTCTCACCGGCCTTGTCACCCGTGTGGACGAGCGCACCGGCTCGGTGGGCATCCGCCTCACCTCCGGCTCTGAGTTTACCGACACCTTCCTCTCCGCCGGCGAGCAGGTGAAGGGGGAGGTCATCCGGGAGGGCGACCGGGTGCGCGTCTATGTGGTGGAGGTGCGCAGCGCCACCCGGGGCCCCCAGGTGCTCATCTCCCGCACCCATCCCGGCCTGGTCAAGCGCCTGTTCGAGCTGGAAGTGCCTGAGATTTACGACGGCACCGTAGAGGTAATGTCCATTGCCCGTGAGGCGGGCAGCCGCACCAAGCTGGCGGTGTGGTCCGAGGACCCCAATGTGGACCCCATCGGCGCCTGCGTCGGCCCCCGCGGCCAGCGTGTCAACGCTGTGGTGGAGGAGCTGCGGGGCGAGAAAATGGACATCGTCAAGTGGTCTGAGAACCCCGCTGAGTATGTGGCCGCTGCCCTGGCCCCCGCCGAGGTGCTCAGCGTCACCGAGCTGGAGGAGGGCAAGAGCTGCCGGGTGGTGGTGCCCGACGAGCAGCTCTCCCTGGCCATCGGCAAGGAGGGACAGAATGCCCGTCTGGCCGCCCGTCTGACCGGGTATAAGATTGATATTCGTCCCGCCAGCGCCCCCGCCCCTGTGGAGGAGGCGTGCGCTGCGGAGGAGCTTGTCCAGGACAGCGCCGCAGAGGACAGCGCCGTGGAGGAGCCTGTTCAGGACAGCGCTGTGGAGCATAGCGCCGCAGTGGACAGCACTGTGGAGAACAGCGCCGTGGAGCACAGCGCTGCGCCGGAAGAGGCCGAGGCGTAAGCCGCCCGCTTCCCTGCCGGGGAGCGGCTTGACAGTCTGACCCTGCCCCGCAAGTGGGGAGGGTGGATGGGGGTGGAATGTATGCCGAAGAAGATACCAATGCGCCAGTGCCTGGGCTGCCGGGAGATGCGCCCCAAGGGGGAGCTGATTCGGGTGGTGCGTGCCCCGGAGGGGGAGATTTCCCTGGATTTCCGGGGGAAAAAGCCGGGGCGGGGGGCCTATCTGTGTCCCAACGAGGCGTGTTTGGCCCGCGCCAGAAAGAGCCGTGCCATCGAGCGGGCTCTGACCGGCGTGATTGACCCCAGTGTGTACCAGGCGCTGGAGGAGCAGATGAAGGCAGGTGAGGGGCATGGGTAATCCCGCCCTCACCCTGCTGGGACTGGCCCGCCGGGGGGGCAACCTGGCCATGGGGGAGGCACCTGTGGCGGAGGCCTGCCAGGCCAAAAAGGCCGGGGCCGTCCTGCTGGCGTCCAACGCCGGGGAGAGCACCTGCCGCCGGGGAAGGCGGATGGCAGAGCAGGCGGGCGTGCCGCTGATTGCGCTGCCGTGGACCAAGGAGGAAGTGGGGTTTCAGCTGGGCCGGGCCACCTGTGCGCTGCTGGCCCCCACGGATTTGGGTCTGACATCCGCCCTGGTGCAGCAGCTGGCCCGGCAGGATGAAGCGCTGCGCCCCCTGGCACAGCAGCTGGCAGAGAAAGCGCAGCGGCGGCTGGCCCGCCGAGGCAAAAAGAAGAACAAGCAGGCGGGGAAACGGCCCGCCGTGGAATTGTAACCATAGGAGGTGGCCCGTATGAGCCTTGCGAAATACAACGCCCGTGAAGTGGCAAAGGACTTTGGCGTGTCTGCCAAGGTCGTGACCGGCATTCTGGCCCAGTACACCAAGGAGAATGTGTCTCCCACCAAGGTGCTCACCGAGGGGGAGCTGGCCATTGTGTTTGAACACCTGACCCAGCACAATCAGGTGGAGTCGGTGGAGTCCATCTACGCCGATGTGTACCACGAGCCCAAGAAGGAGACCCCTGCCCCCAACAAGGGGGGTGAGGGCCGCCAGGGCAGCGCCCAGGAGGGGAAGAAGCCCCAGGGCAGCGCCCCCAAGGCCGAGCAGAAGGCCGGGGCCAAGCCCCAGCAGCAGCCCCAGACCGCAGCCCCTGCCGCAGGCACCCCCCGTGCCAAGAAGGTGGTGGACACCCGCAAGGGCGGCCAGGTGAATTTGGAGAAGTATGACCAGCGCCTGGAGGATCTGGCCCCCGAGAAGGCCGACCGGATGCAGACCGGCAAGCAGAAGTTCCAGAACCGGGGCGGCAAGAACCGGGGGAACAACTTTGGCAACAAGCGCCGCCAGGAGGAGCAGGAGAAGATGCGCCGCCTGCAGCTGGAGATTGCCAAAAAGACCCCGCTCACCGTGAAAATCCCCGATGAAATCGGCGTGGGCGAGCTGGCCAGCCGCATGAAAAAGACGGGGGCCGAGGTGGTCAAGTGCCTGATTAAGAACGGCATTATGGCCTCCCTGTCCGACATCATCGACTACGACACCGCCGCCCTCATCGCCATGGAGCTGGGGTGCAAGGTGGAGAAGGAAGTGATTGTGACCATCGAGGAAAAGCTCATCGATGTGTCTGAGGACAAGGAGGAGGACCTGGTGCCCCGTGCCCCCGTGGTGGTGGTCATGGGCCACGTGGACCACGGCAAGACCTCCCTGCTGGACTATATCCGCAGCGCCAATGTGGTCTCCGGCGAGGCTGGCGGCATCACCCAGCACATCGGCGCCTATCAGGTGGAGGTGGGCGGCAAGCCCATTACCTTCCTGGACACCCCGGGACACGAGGCCTTTACCGCCATGCGTGCCCGTGGCGCTATGATCACCGATGTGGCCATTCTGGTGGTGGCTGCCGACGACGGCATCATGCCCCAGACGGTGGAGTCCATCAACCACGCCAAGGCCGCCGGGATTCCCATCATTGTGGCCATCAACAAGATGGATAAGCCCACCGCCAACCCCGAGCGCATCAAGCAGCAGCTCACCGAGTACGAGCTGGTGCCTGAGGAGTGGGGCGGCGAGACCATCATCTGCCCCATCTCCGCCAAGAC
>CALXDR010000033.1 GCA_944387115.1 uncultured Oscillospiraceae bacterium | reverse complement strand
AGCGAGCCCGTAATAAAGGAAAGGCAGGTGCAAGCAATGCACGCAATCATCGAGACCGGCGGCAAGCAGTACAAGGTGACCGAGGGCGACGTCCTCTACATCGAGAAGCTGGATGCCGAGGCCGGCAGCTCCATTACCTTCGACAAGGTTCTGGCTGTCCTGAAGGAGGACGGCGCCACCTTCGGCGCTCCCGTGGTGGAGGGCGCTTCCGTCACCGCCAACGTGGTGAAGAACGGCAAGGGCAAGAAGGTTCTGGTGTTCAAGTACAAGCCCAAGAAGAACTACCGCCGCCGTCAGGGCCACCGTCAGCCCTACACCAAGGTGGAGATCACCAAGGTCAACGCCTGAGGAACGGCTTTATGACCTGCGTCACATTCCACAGCACGGACAACCGTTTGGACAGCTTCGTGGTGGAAGGACACAGCGGCTATGCAGAGGCGGGCAGCGACATTGTCTGCGCCGCCATCTCTGCCGCCGTCGGCCTGACTGAATGCACCATCAACGAGGTGCTCGGTCTGGCCGCCCCGGTGAAGGTGCGTGAGGAGGAAGGCTTCCTCTCCCTGCGCCTCCCCGGTGGGCTGGGCCAGAGCAACGAGCACACCTGCCAGAATCTCATGGCTGGTCTGCTGGTCTATCTCCAAGCTCTGTCCGAGGCATATCCCGAAAATCTCGCCGTCCGCCTGGACGACGATGACGAGGAGTGACCCTCCTCCCCAAACCTTTAACAGAAAGGAAGGAATCCCAATGCTGAAGATTAACATCCAGCTCTTCGCTCACAAGAAGGGCGGCGGCTCCACTAAGAACGGCCGTGATTCCGAGGCCAAGCGCCTGGGCGTGAAGCGTGCCGACGGTCAGTTCGTTCTGGCCGGCAACATCCTGGTGCGTCAGCGCGGCACCCACATTCACCCCGGTGTCAACGTGGGCAAGGGCAGCGACGACACCCTGTTCGCCAAGGTGGACGGCACTGTGAAGTTCGAGCGCATGGGCAAGGACCGCAAGAAGGTCTCCGTGTACGAGCTGGCTCAGTAAGATTCTTTGTGGGCGTGCTGCGCTGTGCGGCACGCCCCTTTTTTTGACACACTTTGACCGGCCTGGGGGACGCCTCTCCCAGGCCCACGGAACTGGAGGTGCCCTATGGCCAACCAATTTATTGACACCGCCCGCATCACCGTGCGGGCCGGCAACGGCGGCGGCGGAGCCGTCTCCTTCCACCGGGAGAAGTATGTGGCTGCCGGCGGCCCGGACGGCGGCGACGGCGGACGGGGCGGCAACATCGTACTGCGGGTGGATCCCCATATGTCCACCCTGATGGACTTCCGCTATAAGCGTAAGTACACCGCCGAAAACGGCAAAGACGGCTCGGGCAAGCGCTGCTCCGGCAAGGACGGCGCCGATTTGATTATCAAGGTGCCCCGGGGCACCGTGGTGCGTGACCTGGAGACCAAAGAGATTATTCAGGATATGTCCGAGGAGCAGGACTTCATCCTGGCCCGAGGCGGCAAAGGCGGCTGGGGCAACCAGCATTTTGCCACCCCCACCCGCCAGGTGCCCCGCTTTGCCAAGGCGGGACTGCCCGGTCAGGCCCGGGAGGTTCTTCTGGAGCTGAAGCTGTTGGCAGATGTGGGACTGGTGGGCTTCCCCAATGTGGGCAAGTCCACGCTGCTCAGTGTGGTCACCCGTGCCCAGCCCAAAATCGCCAACTACCACTTCACCACCCTTTCCCCCAATCTGGGCGTTGTACCCATGGAGGAGGGGCAGTCCTTTGTCCTTGCGGACATCCCCGGCCTGATTGAGGGCGCCGCGGAAGGCGTGGGTCTGGGGCACGACTTCCTGCGCCATGTGGACCGCTGCCGCCTGCTCATCCATGTGGTGGATGTGTCCGGCTCTGAGGGGCGTGACCCGGTGGAGGACTTCGACACCATCTGCGCCGAACTGGAGCGATGGTCCCCCGAGTTGGCCAGCCGCCGGATGCTGGTGGCCGCCAACAAGGTGGACATCATGCAAGACCCAACCCTGCTGGACAAGCTGCGTGCCCATGTGGAGGCCAAGGGCTGCCCCCTCTACGAGATGTCCGCCGCCACCCACCAGGGCACCCGGGAGCTGATGTACGCCGCCGCCGGCGAGCTGGCCCATCTGCCCCCGGTCATCGTCTTTGAGCCCACCTATGTGGAGCGTCCCCCCGAGGTGGATACCTCTGCCCCCCTCGAAATCGTCCAGGACGAGGACGGCACCTGGCTGGTGGACGGCCCCTGGCTGCGCCAGCTGATGGCCAACGTCAACTTCAGCGACTACGAGAGCCGAAACTGGTTCGACAAGCGCCTGCGTGAGGCGGGTGTGTTCCAGCAGATGGAGGATATGGGTGTGAAGGACGGCGACCTGGTGTGCCTGTATAACCTGGAGTTCGAGTACCAGCGGTAAGCCCGCAAAAGCATCGCCCCCACCTTCCACAGGTTTTGCAGCAAAGACAAATACCTTCCACAAAGCCGAAGGGCTTTGTGGAAGGTATTTTGCTGTTTCCCTCCCTGTGTTGAAGTCCCGGCAGTGGGCTGCCGCCTCGCTTGCCCTGCAAGCATTGTCCCCGGGGGCCCACCCCGTCTGTGCGCTCCCGCCCTACGTCCCACCCCCAGGAATATCCCCCAAACACATCTGCACACCCTGTCAAACCCCACCGTATGCTTAGGAAAATGAAGCAGCCCCCGCCTAACTGGCGGGGGCTGCTTTGTGTACAATCAGTCAGCAAGATTCGCTTACTTGTGGTCCACAGAGTACATGTGCTCGATGAGCTCCAGCACCTTGTTGGAGTAGCCCATCTCGTTGTCGTACCAGGACACGACCTTCACGAAGGTGTCGGTCAGGGCAATGCCGGCCTTGGCATCGAAGATGGAGGTGCGGGAATCGCCCAGGAAGTCGGAGGACACAACATCCTCGTCGGTGTAGCCCAGAATGCCCTTCAGCTCGCCCTCGGAAGCCTTCTTCATAGCCTCGCAGATCTCAGCGTAGGTGGCGGGCTTCTCCAGGTTCACGGTCAGGTCAACCACGGACACGTCCAGGGTGGGAACACGCATGGACATACCGGTCAGCTTGCCGTTCAGAGCGGGAATGACCTTGCCCACAGCCTTGGCAGCGCCGGTGGAGGAGGGGATGATGTTGCCGGTAGCGGCACGGCCACCACGCCAGTCCTTCAGAGAGGGACCGTCAACAGTCTTCTGGGTAGCGGTGACAGAGTGCACGGTGGTCATCAGGCCGTCCTTAATGCCGAAGTTGTCGTTCAGCACCTTGGCGATGGGGGCCAGGCAGTTGGTGGTGCAGGAGGCGTTGGACACGAAGGTCATGTCGGAGGTGTAGCTGTCCAGGTTGACGCCGCACACGAACATGGGGGTGTCGTCCTTGGAGGGAGCGGACATAATGACCTTCTTAGCGCCGGCGTCGATGTGAGCCTGGGCCTTCTCCTTGGTCAGGAACAGACCGGTGGACTCCACAACGTACTCAGCGCCCAGCTTGCCCCAGGGGATGTCGGCCGGGTTGCGCTCGGCGTACACGGGGATCTCCTTGCCGTTGACCACGATGGCGTTCTCGGTGTGAGAAACCTCGCCCTCGAACTTGCCGTGCATGGTGTCATACTTCAGCATATAGGCCAGGTAGTCGGCGGGGCACAGGTCGTTGATGCCCACGATCTCGATCTCGGGGTGATTCACGCTGGCGCGGAACACCATGCGGCCGATACGGCCAAAACCATTGATACCAACTTTGATGCTCATTGGGAACACTCCTTTTTCGTAATAGAGTTGAAATCCTTTGCTTCGCACTGTGCCATTATACCGCAAACCTTACCGGAAGGGAAGGGGGTTGTGAAAAATTTCTCAAAAAAATTTCTGGATATTTACGCCTCAGGGCTGGACTGGGCCTCACCCTCCCCATCGGGCTGCTGGGACGGCTGTTCGGAGGGCTGCTCAGAGGGCTGCTCAGAGGGTTCTTCACTGGGCTGCTCACTGGGCTGCTGGGAGGGCTCGGCCGACTCCTCGGGGGCAGCCGATCCATCCGGGGCGCTGCTGGCGCTGGGCGCAGGGGAGGCAGAGCTGCCGGGGGCGGGCGCCTCCTCCAAAACCAGCTCAATCTGCGCAATGGTGGACTGGAACGTGTCCATCCACTCCCCGGTGGTGTCGGTGTAGGTGAGGGTGTAAATCTGGTCGGCGTTGATGCTCACAATAATTTGTTCCACAGGGATGTCGTTGAGGGTGTAGCCGAAGGTATACTGATAGGCGGGATAGCTGTCGATGGTCTCCCGGGTAAAGGCATGGTCGGTGATCTCCACCTGCATACCATAGTTGCTCTCAAAGCCCTCCACCAGGGTGTTGTGGAGCATTTCCTGGGTCACCTCCTGGAAGGTGGTATCCTCCAGGGGACTTTTGGCCTGGGTGTTTAGACTGATGCTAGAGCCGTCGGAGGCGGCGTAGTAGAAGGTGAAGCCCTCTACCTCCTCCTTTGTAAATTCCTCGGGAATGCCCACCCGGACATCCACCACACGGGGCGTGGGGGTGGGAGTGGGCTGGGCGGCCTGCTGGGTGCAGCCGGTGAGGGCAGTGCACAGCAGGCACACGCCTCCAATCAGGGACATACGGGATATATTCATGGGTGCATCTCCTTTTGTACGGTTTGTTCTGCCGTTCCCCTTCCGCCTTTCCGCCCGCTCCCCAGGGGGGACACGGAGGCGGGTGTGCAAAGGGGCCGCCGGCACTCTCCGGTTAGTATACCACGATTTTTCCACTGGCGCAATGCGCACTTGACAGCTGTGGTATCATTTGGAGTGAGACAGATTGACCAAGGGGGGCCAGCAATGCAAGCACGATGGAAACAGCTCAAGTCCCAGCTGGGACGCATACGCACGCAGCAGGAGGGGGTGCGCTCCGCAGAAGTCCTGGTGCGGTGGCTGTTGGTGGCGGGGCTGACAGGGGGACTGTGCGGCCTGGTGGGGGCGGCCTTCTACCATGTGATTGCCTGGGTCACCGCCGGGCGCACCCACCACCCCGCTGTGCTGCTGGCCATGCCCCTGGCAGGTGTTTTCATCGTGTGGAGCTACAAAACCCTAGGGATGGAAAATGACAGCGGCACCAATCAGATTATTTCCAGCGTGCGCAGCGGAGAGAAGCCGCCGCTGCGCCTGACCCCGCTCATCTTCGTCAGCACAGCCCTCACCCACCTCACCGGAGGGAGCGCCGGACGGGAAGGGGCCGCCCTCCAGATTGGCGGCTCTCTGGCGGCGTCGGTGGGGCGGATGCTCCATTTGGACGGGCGGAGCATGAACCTCATTGTCATGTGCGGCATGAGCGCCGTCTTTACCGCCCTCTTTGGCACCCCGCTCACCGCCACAGTCTTTGGCATGGAAGTGGTGAGCGTGGGCATTTTCCATTACTCCGCCCTCTTTCCCAGTCTTTTTGCCAGCCTGGTGGCCCAGGGCGTTACCCACCTTCTGGGGGTACAGCCGGAGGGCTTTGCCCTGCTGGGCGTGCCTGCCCTGGGGGTGGACAGCCTGGTGCGGGTGGGGATTCTGGCCACGCTGTGTGCCCTGCTCTCCATGGCCTTTTGCGCCCTGATGCATCACAGCGGGCGCTGGTACCGCAAGTGGTTCCCCAACCCTTACCTGCGGGTGACAGTAGGTGCGGCCCTGGTGCTGGCCCTCACCGCCCTGGAGGGGAGCGGAGACTACAACGGGGCGGGGTCTGGGGTGCTGGAGCACGCCCTCCAGGGCTATGTGTCCGTGCCCTGGGCCTTCCTGCTCAAAATGGTCTTTACCGCCCTCACCCTGGGGGCGGGCTTCCGGGGCGGGGAGATTGTCCCCACCTTTTTTGTGGGGGCCACCTTCGGCTGCGCCGCAGCCCCTCTGCTGGGGCTGGACCCCGCCTTTGGCGCTGCCATTGGTCTGGTGTCCCTCTTTTGCGGCGTGGTCAACTGCCCCCTGTCCAGCATCTTTCTCAGTGTGGAGCTGTTCGGCGGGGGACTGCTCTACTTCGCCCTGTCCTGCTCCCTCAGCTTTTTGCTCAGCGGAAAGTTCTCCCTTTACAGCGCCCAAAAGCTGGTCTACTCCAAGCTGGAGCCCCGGTACATTGACGCATTTACGAAATGAGCCGCCATCTCCGGCGTGACAGAGCCGTTTCAAAGACTGCGCACCTGTACAACAAAAACTGGCGCACCCAAAATGGGTGCGCCAGTTTTTCATACATATGGGGCGCTTACTCGCCCAGCACCTTGGCGCAGCGGGCACACAGCTCGGCATGGTGACCGGCGGTGCCGATGTGCGCATCATGGTTCCAGCAGCGGGGGCACTTGGGCCCTTCTGCGGGGGACACGGCCACCCACAGCCCTTCAAAGGCCTCGCCCGGATGGCCCTCACCCTCGCCCTGGTCCAGCGTGACATCGGAGACGATGAGCAGGGTCGCCAGCTCCTCCCGGCTCAGCCCCATGGCCTGGAAGCGCTCCCATGCGGCGGGGGAGAAGGTGAGCTTCACCTGGGCGTCCTGGTTCTTCTTCACGCCCTGCTCACTGCGTGCCAGCTCCAGCGCCTTATTCACATCGTCCCGCAGGGCGATGACACCGGCCCACTGCTCGGCCTTGTCCTGGGGCAGGGTCAAGGCGGCATCCACCTGGGGAATGTCGTTGAAGAGCACGCACTCCCGGTCGTCCCCGCTGGCGTGGGGCATGGCGGCCCAAATCTCCTGGCTGGTAAAGGCCAGAATGGGGGCCAGCAGGCGTGTCATACCGTCCAGAATGGTGTAGAGCGCGCTCTGGGCGGAGGCACGGCCGGCCTGATCTCCACAGTACAGCCGGTCCTTGATGATGTCCAGATAGAAGTTGGACATATCCACCACGCAGAAGTTATAGATAGCACGGTACACCGCGTGGAACTCATAGCGCTCATAGGCATCCCGGCAGGCGCCCACCAGCTGATTGAAGGTGTGCAGGGCATAGCGGTCCAGGGGGAGCATCTCCTCCAGGGGCAGCTTGCCGTCGGGCTGGAAGCCCGCCAGGTTGCCCAGCATATAGCGGGCGGTGTTGCGGATTTTCAGGTATGCCTGGCTGAGCTGCTTGAGGATTTCAGGGGAAATGCGCATATCCTGGGTGTAGTCGGCGGAGGACACCCACAGGCGGAGCATATCTGCGCCGTAGTCCTTGATGACCTCGTCGGGGGACACCGCATTGCCCAGGGACTTGTGCATGGCCTTACCCTCGCCGTCCACTGTCCAGCCGTGGGTGATAATCTGGCGATAGGGGGCCTTCCCCTTGGCGGCAATGGCCGTGAGCATGGAGGACTGGAACCAGCCCCGATACTGGTCGCCGCCCTCCAGATACACATCGGCGGGGAACTGAAGGGCCTCCCGCTCATCCAGCACGGCGGCGTGGGTGGAGCCGGAGTCGAACCACACGTCCATGATGTCGCTCTCTTTGGAGAAGTGGGTGTGGCCGCACTTGGGGCACACAAAGCCCTGGGGCAGCAACTGCTCGGCAGGGCGGGCAAACCAGGCGTTGGAGCCCTCCTTGCGGAAGATGGCGGACAGATTGGCAATGGTTTCGGGGGTGACAATGTCGCTGCCGCACTGGTCGCAGTAGAAGATGGGGATGGGCACGCCCCACTTGCGCTGACGGGAGATACACCAGTCGTTGCGCTCGGAAATCATGGCGGTCATGCGCTCCTTGCCCCAGGCGGGATGCCAGGAAATCTGCTCGCAGCTTTCCACAGCGACCTCCTTGATGGCGTCCACAGAGCAGAACCACTGCTCGGTAGCACGGTAGATAATGGGGTTCTTGCACCGCCAGCAGTGGGGATAGGCGTGGACAATCTCCTCCTTGGCCAGCAGCATCCCCTCCTGCTCCAGGTCCGCCACCACCAGGGCGTTGCCCTTGGCGTAGAAGTTGCCGTTGTAGCGCTCGTCGGTCATCACACCCTTGGCGTTGACGGGCACGGGCACCCCGATGTCCGTCTTGCCTGCGGCATCGTAGGCACGGCAGATATTGAAGTCGTCGGCGCCAAAGCCGGGGGCGGTGTGGACGCATCCGGTGCCCGCCTCCAGGGTCACGTGCTCGCCGCACAGCAGCACGCTCTCCCGGGGGAAGAGGGGGTGCTGGGCACGCATCAGCTCAAACTCCTCGCCCTTGAGCGTTGCCAGCACGGTGCAGGCGGCATAGTCCAGCCCTGCGGCCTTGCACACCGACTCAGCCAGCCCCTCGGCCAGGATATACACCTCGCCGTTGGGAGCCTGGAGCAGCACATAGTCAAAGCCGGGATTGACACAAATGGCCATGTTGCCCGGCAGGGTCCACGGCGTGGTGGTCCAGATGACAAAGTACATCTGGGACAGGGGGGCGTACCGGCTCAGCTTGCCATGGTCCTCCTTCACCGGGAACTTGACAAACAGGGTGGTGCAGGGGTCGTCAGCATACTCAATTTCCGCCTCAGCCAGGGCGGTCTGATCGTTGGGGCACCAGTACACCGGCTTCATGCCCTTGTAGATATACCCCTTCTCCGCCATCTTGCCGAAAATCTCAATCTGCTTGGCCTCAAACTCGGGGCTGAGGGTGAGGTAGGGATGCTCCCAGTCGCCTACCACGCCCAGGCGCTGGAACTCCTCCCGCTGGATGTTCACAAAGTTCATGGCAAAGTCCCGGCACTTGTCCCGGAATTCCACGTCGGACAGCTCGTCCCGCTTGATTTTCTTGTCCTTGAGAATGGCCGACTCGATGGGCAGGCCGTGAGTGTCCCAGCCGGGGACATAGGGGGCCTGGAAGCCGGTCATGTTCTTGTATTTTACAATGATGTCCTTGAGAATCTTGTTCAGTGCGGTGCCGATGTGGATGTGCCCATTGGCATAGGGGGGGCCGTCGTGCAAAATAAACTTGGGCTTGCCCTGGTTTTTTGCCATCAGCTTGTGGTAGGTCTCCACTTCCCACGCTCCGTTGAGCAGCTCCGGCTCCCGCTTGGGCAGTCCCGCCCGCATGGGAAAGTCGGTCTGGGGGAGATGGACGGTCTTGTTGTAATCCATGGTCGTTCCTCCTGTTTGGTAAATGAAAAGCGCGCCTTTGCCTCCATGAGAGACAAAGGCGCGCGAAACCTCTGCGGTACCACTCTCGTTGCCGGCAGCACGCCGCCGGCCCCTCACAGTCTGTTAACGGAGACGACCCGGCGGGGCTTACTCCTCCTTCACCCCCGCAGCTCCCAGGTGATTTTCTCCGGGGCCTCCCCGCCGCTCTCGCACCATACGAGCGGCTCTCTGAGGGGTGGGAGTTCCGGGTACTCCTCCTGTTCCAAGCCTTTCACTGCCCCTTAGTTTATCCTCCCCAGGGGCGTTTGTCAACGGGAATTTGGGAAAGTGCCTTGCGCCAGCCTCCCCAGGGCGGTATGCCCGCAGCCATACTTGCCCCCTTGCCTGCGCCATAGGGGGACGGACGCCCCCGGCAAAAAAACAGCAGCAGAAAAGGATAGCTTATCTCCCGCCCCTGTGGTATAATCCTTGCAAATGGTATTAGAAGCACCAACTCTCCCCATACTATTTGTGAAAGGACGGAATGTCATGCGTAAATCTGAGAACAACCCCCTGCGCCAGGCGGCGCAGAGCACCAAGCGGGAGCTGCTGTTTGTCAACCTGGCGGTGATTATCCTGGGACTTTTGATGGTGATTTTCCCGGAAAACTCCACCCTGTTCATGTGTAAGGCGGTGGGCGTGGCCCTGTGCGCATGGGGTCTGTTTCATGTGGTAAACTACTTCCTGCACAGCAGCATGGAGGTATTCGGCTCCTTTGGCCTGGTGGTGGGGGCGGCCCTGCTGGGCTTTGGGGCTTACTTCCTGATGCACCCTGAGTTTCTGGCCTCCATTTTCACCGTGGCACTGGGCATTGTGCTGCTGGTGGGCGGCGCTACCAAGCTGCAATATGCCATGGACTTCCTCCGTCTCCAGACCTCCAACTGGTGGATGCAGCTGGTGGCCGCCGGTGTGACGGTGGTTCTGGGCATTGTGGCCCTGGTCAACCCCTTCCAGACCGCCTCCGCCCTCACCCTCTTTTTGGGGGTGAGCTTCCTGGTCAACGGCATCTGGGACATCGGAGCGGTGCTCTCCCTGTGCCGCTTTCTGAATATGGTGGAGAAGGCTGCCGACCAGGCAGATAACGTCATCGACGTGACCTTTACCGAAGACCCCTAACCGAGCAACACAGCCCCCCAGCTGCCATAGACAGGCAGCTGGGGGGCTGTTTCGTTTTAGCTCCGCTGGGCCCGGAAGGCACACCAGCCGTTGCGTTCCAGCCGCCGGGTGATGGTAAACCCATTGGCCTGAATGGCCTGCTCCACCTCGTCGGCCCGGGTGTCAATAATCCCAGAGGTGAGAAACACCCCGCCGGGGGCCATAAAATCCCCCGCCACCTTGGACAGGGGCATAATCACATCCGCCACAATGTTGGCCAGCACCACCTGGTTGCACCCCGGCTCCAGCTTTGCAGCCAGCTTGGTGTCTCCCAGCACATTTCCGGCGTAGACGGTGAGGCGGTCCCGCCCCACCCCATTCATGGCGGCATTTTCATAGGCCACATCCACCGCCTTGGGGTCAATGTCCACCCCAATGGCCCGGCTGGCCCCCAGACCCAGGGCGGCAATGGCCAAAATACCAGAGCCGCACCCCAAATCCAGCACCTTGTCCCCAGGCTGAATCACCTCTTCCAACAGTTCCAGACACAGCTGGGTGGTGGGGTGAGAGCCGGTGCCAAAGGTGAGGCCGGGGTTGAGATAGAGGGCAACACGCCCCGGGGGCACCTGCTGTCCCCGCATCCACTGGGGGACAATGTACACCCGCTCTCCCACGGGGATGGGCTGGTAGTATTTCTGCCAGGATGTAGCCCAGTCCTCCTCCCGCAGGGAGACGGTCTGGGGCTCGAACTCCTCCAGCCCTGCCAGGGCCGCACGCAGCTGCCGCTGTCCCTCCGGGCTGTCGGGGACATAGAACTTCACCCGGCTGGCCCCCTTCATCCGCCGGGACAAATCCTCATCGACATAGTCCCAATATTGGCGGTTTTGCTCCAAAAACTTGAGGAAATCCCCCTCTTCCTCCACCACCAGACCGGTCATGCCGTTGGCGGTGAGCCGGTCGCACACCTGGTCCAGGCGCTGGGCGGGCACGGGAAGGGTCACCTCTAACCATACTTGGCTCATACACTGCTCCTCTCTCCGTGGTGGCCTCCCGCCCGGGCGGTCAGCTCCTTCACGGTCACATCATAGGCCTGGTGCTGGTAGGGCAGCTGGGGCAGCGGCTCGGGCAGCGTCCAGCCCTGAAAAGCAGCCATCCGCCCCACCAGCCAATTGAGAAATGCAGGGTTTTTCACCAGTACCGGCCCGGCAAGGTGGGTGGCAATCACATTGCCCTCCACATATCCCTCACCCTGCTCGCCCGGGCAGTTTCCCGTCCCCAGGGACAGCTGCGCAAAGAGGGGAGTGGTCACCCCCTGGGTGGCCGAGCACTTGTTCATAAAGCCCACCACAGGGTCCTGCCACAGCGGGGTGTGAGCCACCACATCCTCCACCGTCCGGCGCTCCCCCTCCCGGGTTTCAAAGGCGGCCAGCGCCAGGCCGGGCCACACCCTGCCGCTCTGGTCGGTGATTGCGCTGCCCAGCAATTCCATGGCATTGCCGGTGAAGAGCAGGGGCACGCCCCGCTCCACAGCCTCTTTCAGGGGCTGCACATGGGGGCGCAGCGCCTCCAGGGCCCACTTCTGACTGCGCTCCGTGCCCGCCCCCATGTAAATCAGGCCGGCGTCGGAAAAGTCGGGGGTGTCGTCCAGTCCCACACTGCGCACAGTGACCTCCACCCCCATCAGCTCCAGCACACGGCGGAGCACAGAGAGGTTGGCGTACTCCCCATACAGGGACATGGCGTCGGGATATAGGTGCAACAGGGTCAATTCCATCACAAATTCCTCCTCACTGCCGCTCACGTCAGCTCCAACAGCTTGTCCCGGTCAGAGAAGCAGGTCACCACATACAGGGGCAGGCTGCCCTCCTCCTTCAGCCGCTGGGCGCTGCGACGGATATCCTGCTCCACCACCACCTTCTCCCGGTCCACGCCGGTAAAGGCCAGGCGGAGGGCCAGGTCGTTGCAGTACTTGCCGCACAGCCACACCCGGCGGATGTGGGGGCTGGCCAGCCGGTCAAAGTCGATGTCCCACAGCCAGCTGGTCTCCCCGGTGAAGTACTTGCGGCTGATGGAGTCCACCAGCACCATCACCTCGCATGGCTCCTGCTGCGCCTGGATATAGGCCAGATTGGTGTCGTAGGCCACGGAATTTTCGTGCTTGGAGGTGAGCAGGGTGCCCCGGTGCCCGCCCAGGGTAAAGGTGACCATCCGCCCGTTCTTCAAGATATAGTTGCCGATGACCCCGCCCATCACAGCCTTGTCCACGCCGCACAGCTGGCACACCGTCCAGGCCGCCAGAATGTTGTATACGTTGTAGATGCTGCGGAAGGCCAGCGGAATGTCCGTGCTTCCGTCGATGGTGAGCACCCCGGCGCTGAGGTCCAGAGCCGTGCCCGCCACATCGGGGGTGCGGCGGTGGTGGCCGCAGCTGGTACACCGGTAGTGTCCGATGTGGGCGTAGTGGTAGCAGGTGTACTCCATTGCGCCGCCGCACTGGGGACAGCGCAGGCCGTCATGGTACATCCCCCGGTGCTGCAAGGTGCTCACCGAGCACTGCTCCAGGCCGAACCAGGTCACCTGCGTTTGGGGATGCCCCTGGGCAAAGCAGGAGACCAGGGGGTCGTCTGCATTGAGAATCAGGTGGGTATCGGGGTGAATGGCGGGGCAAATGGCATCGTACACCCACTGGGGGTGTCCGTTGCGGCTGAGCTGGTCCCGGTACAGATTGGTGATGACGAAGTGGGTGGGGTGGAACCAGTGGAAGGTGTACCTGGCATACCGCTCATCACTCTCCAGCAGCAGCACATCCCCCCGCACCTTCCCCCCCAGGGTACACTGGGAGAGAATGAGGGTTGCCACCCCCTCGATTTGGTTGGAGCCCTCCTTGTTGTAGAGCACCTTGCGCCCGTCTGCCTCCAGAATGGCGGCAATCATCTCCACCGTGGATGTCTTGCCGTTGGAGCCGGTCACTGCCACGATGTGGCGGGGCAGGCTCACCCGTCCCAGGGCATCGGGACACAGTTTCAGGGCCATCTGTCCGGGCAGAGAACTGCCCTTGCCCAGCAGCTTGCCCACCACACGCAGGGCCTTGCACAGGAGAATTGCCAGCATCAATCTCATTGGGGCGACCTCTCTTTCCTTCCGTTGTGCTCCATCCAAATCATCAGCGCCGCCATATCCGCCGGGGACACCCCGGAAATGCGGGAGGCCTGCCCCAGGCTGAGGGGCTGAATTTGGGTGAGCTTCTGACGGGCCTCCAGGCGCAGGCCCTGTATCTTGTGGTAGTCCACCCCCGCAGGGATGGCCCAATCCTCCAGCTTGTGCAGCTGCTCCACCTGGCGGTTCTGCCGCTGGATATACCCCTGGTATTTCACCGAAATGCTCACCTGCTCCTCAATCTCAGGGGTGAGGGCAGGGCGCTGGGGGTCAAAGGGGGCCAAGTCGGCATAGGACACCCGGGGACGGCGAAGCAAATCGGACAGCCTGGCCCCATGGGGGCAGGGCGGTTCCCCCCGCTGCTCCAGCATGGCGTCCAGCGCAGGGGAGGGAGCGGCGCCAGTGTGCTCCAGGCGGGCGATTTCCCGCTCCACAGCGGCATACTTCGCCGCCACCTGGGCCATGCGATCGGCACTGACCAGTCCCACCCGGTGTCCGTAGGCGGAAAGGCGCTGGTCGGCGTTATCCTGGCGGTGAATCAGGCGGTATTCCGTGCGGGAGGTCATCATCCGGTACGGCTCATTGGTGCCCTTGGTCACCAGGTCGTCAATGAGCACCCCGATGTAGCCATCCCCCCGGGTGAGCACCAGCGGGGGCTCGCCCTTGAGCTTGAGGGCGGCGTTGATGCCTGCCACCAGCCCCTGGGCGGCGGCCTCCTCATAGCCGGAAGAGCCGTTGAACTGCCCCGCCCCATACAGGCCGGGCACCCCCTTGCACTCCAGGGTGGGGCGCAGCTGGGTGGGGTCCAGGCAGTCATATTCAATGGCGTAGGCGCACCGGGTCATCTCCGCCTGCTCCAGCCCGGGGATGGTGCGGAGCATCTCCACCTGCACCTGCTCGGGCAGGGAGGAGGACAGCCCCTGGATATACATCTCCTCGGTGTTCTCCCCCATGGGCTCCACAAACAGCTGGTGGCGGGGCTTCTCTGCAAAGCGCACCACCTTGTCCTCAATGGAGGGGCAGTACCGCGGCCCCACCCCCTCAATGACGCCGGAGTAAAGGGGGGAGCGGTGGAGGTTGTCCCGAATCACCTGGTGGGTGCGCTCATTGGTATAGGTGAGGTAGCACACCGCCCGGTTTTGCGGGGGATGATGGGTGGTGAAGGAAAAGGGCACAGGGACCTCGTCCCCGGTCTGCACCTCCATCTTACTCACATCCACGCTGCGGCGGTTCACCCGGGGGGGCGTGCCCGTCTTAAAGCGGCGCAGGGACAGCCCCAGCCCCTCCAGACAGGCGGTGAGGGAGCGGGCGCTGGCCATGCCGTCTGGCCCGGATTCCCGGGACACCTCGCCCACAATCACCCTTCCGCCCAGATAGGTGCCGCTGGCCAGAATCGCCGCCCGCACCTGGTAGACCCCCCCTGTGTCGGTGACGACGGCGCACACTGCGCCCTCCTCATCGGTACACACCTGGGTGACCTCCCCCTGCTTGACCCACAGGTTTTCCTGCCGCTCCAGGGTGTGCTTCATCACCTCCTGGTAGCGGCGGCGGTCGGCCTGGGCACGAAGGGACCACACCGCCGGGCCTTTGCCCCGGTTGAGCATCCGGTACTGAATGCAGGCCCGGTCTGCCGCCCGGGCCATCTCGCCGCCCAAAGCGTCAATCTCCCGCACCAGGTGCCCCTTGCCCGTGCCCCCAATGGCGGGGTTGCAGGGCATATTGCCCACGGCGTCCAGGTTGATGGTAAAGCACACGGTGCGCAGCCCCATCCGGGCGGCGGCCAGAGCGGCCTCAATACCTGCGTGGCCTGCGCCCACTACGGCAATGTCAAATGTTCCAGCGTCGTATCTCACGGTATCACCACACGTTTAAGGGTTATGTTCTGTCAGCTCCAGCACAGCCAGCTCCGGGCGGTTGAACAGGCGGAAGCCGCTGATGGGCACGGTGTTGTTGCCCAGTCCCCGGGAGACAAACAAGGTGCTCTCCCCCAGGGTGTATACCCCGGAGGTCCAGGTGGGGAAAAATTTGCGGTTGGTGCCCAGAAGTCCGTCGGTGAAGGGCAGGCGCACAATCCCCCCATGGCCATGCCCGGACAACACCAGGTCGTACCCCGCCGCAGCGTATTGGTCGAAGCGGTCGTTGCGGTGGGCCAGTAGGAGGGTGCACACCGGCCCCACCTCCCGCTCAATCTCCTGGTGGAGCTCCTGGGCAGTCTTTTGACCGGCATATCCGTTGGGGTCGTCTACTCCGGCCAGGGCCAGGGTGGCCCCATCCCGCTCCAGGGTGACGTATTCATTGCTGAGCACCTGCACCCCGCACTGGGTGAGCAGGTCCTTGAGGGTGCGCACCTTGCCCACCGCCCACTCGTGGTTGCCGGTGACATAGTAGGTGGGTGCGATGCCCGCCAGCCCCCGGGCCAGGGCGGGCACCATCTCCAGCTGGCTCTCCTGGTCGATCAGGTCGCCAGTGATGACAATCACCTCCGGCTGCTGCTGAGCCACCAGGTTGAGCAGCCTCTGGCTGTTCTCCCCGTAGATATGCCCGTGCAGGTCGGACAGGTGGACGATGCGCAGCCCCGCAAAGGCGGCGGGCAGGTTGGCCACAGGCACCTGGGTGCAGGTCACCTGCACCCCCCAGCACTGCCATTGAAACCACCCGTAGCCCACCGCCGCCAGCATCAGCAGACCCACCAGCCACCTCAGGGGGTGGCGGCGACGGCGGCGGGAGGAGCGGGCAGTGTTACCCCTCGTCATGGTTGAGGTAGTAGGGGCGCATCAGGCTCTTGTGCTGGGTGGAGTCCTTCTGCCGGTTGGAGCGCAGCGGCGCCTCGATGGGCCGGGGACGGTCGTCCCGGCGGCGCTTGCGCTTGGCGGTGAGGGAGGGGGGGAGCACGGACTGCGCTCCCTCCTTGCCGCCCCGGCGCTCCCGCTTGCCCTTGCCCTGCTCCTTGCTCTGCTCCCGGCGCTCCTCCTGGGCGGGCTGGGGCTTGGGCTGGCGGCTGCTGCCGCCCTTGCCGCCCTGGGTGCGGCTGTCCCGGCGGGGGGAGAGCAGGCGGGCGGTGGCGTCCAGAATCACATCCGAATCCAGGGGATTGGGCTTGGAAAAGTCGGTGGCGGGCATGGCAGGCTCCTGGGGCAGGGTGTCCTGGAGCTTGCCCTGGCGCACCCCACGGCTGCGGCGTTTGCCCTGGCCGCCGTCCTCATTGTGCCGGACGGCCTCCTGCACGGGCTTTGCCCCCTCCTGTTGGGAGAGCGTCTGCCCCTTCTTCTTGCGGCGGGAGCGGCCGGAGCGCCCCTCCTCCTGCGTGCTCTGGGGGATGGCGGCGTCGTGGGCGGGGGCGGGCTGCGCCTCCGCCTTGGCCTGGGCGGCACGGGCCCGCTTCTCCTCCTCCCGCTGGCGGCGGCGCTCCCTGGCGGCGGCACGGGCCTCGGCGTCCTCTGCATTGATGGGGCGGCCGTGCTTATCCCGCTGGACGGGCTGGAAATTCTCCATGGGGAAGGGATGCTCCTCCACCACGGGGATGGGCTTGCCCAGCAGGCGCTCAATGCCCTTGAGCTCATCCTTCTCGTCAAACTGGCAGAAGGAGATGGCCGCCCCCGTATGTCCTGCCCGTCCGGTGCGCCCAATGCGGTGCACGTAAGTCTCGGGCACATCGGGCAGGTTGTAGTTGAAGACAAAGGCCAGCTCGTCAATGTCGATGCCCCGGGCGGCAATGTCGGTGGCCACCAGCACCCGAAGCTTCCCCTGCTTGAAATCGTTGAGGGCCTGCACCCGGGCACTCTGGCTCTTATTGCCGTGGATGGCGGCAGCGGCAATGCCCTGCTTGTTCAAGTCCTGGGCAATGCGGTTGGCCCCGTGCTTGGTGCGGGAGAACACCAGCGCAGCGGGGATGTCCATCTCCCCAATCAGGTGGGCCAGCAGCTTGGTCTTGTTCCCCTTGTCCACATAGTACAGGCTCTGGCGGATGACCTCCACGGGGGAGGACACCGGGTCCACCTCCACCCGGGCATAGTCGTGGAGCAGGCTGTTGACCAGCTCCATCACCTCGGGGGGCATGGTGGCGGAGAAGAACAGGGTCTGCTTCTTCT
>CALXDR010000032.1 GCA_944387115.1 uncultured Oscillospiraceae bacterium | reverse complement strand
GAAGGAATCGAGCCCCATTTCTCATGCATCCCCTCAAAAAAGTCCTTGGACTTTTTTGAAGCGCTCAGCGCTTCTCAGTTGTCACGCTTCGCTCCCCTCCGTGTACGCTCGGCTTCTCTCCGACTCAGAGCAAATCCGGTCGGGCCATGCCCGCCCTGGGTTTTGCCCTTCGCTCCAGTCCATCCGAGCTACTCCGGGGGCTCAGCGCTTCTCACTGTGAATATGCACATGATTATGAATGTGCTCAGCGCAGTAGCAATAGTACCCGTCGCAGCGGGAGCAGTAGCGAAACTCCATGTTGGGATCATCCACATCGGTGATGCCGCACACGGCGCATTTGTGGCGGTAAGCCACCTTCTTGCCCTCTTTTTCCGCCTTTTTCTGGGTAGAACGGAACTGCACCACCTTGGGATTGGTACGGCGGCGGGCCATATCCAGCTTGTAGGCCCAGAAGCCCCAGGTGAACAGGAAGTAATTGATAAAGCTGGCCAAGGGGAGCAGCGCAATCACCCAGCTGCCCATCTGAATCCCCTGCACCACCTCCACTAGAATGAGCACCACATCAATGATGGCCATCCACTTCATCTTGATGGGCAAAACGAAGAAGAGCAACACCTGCATTTCGCTGTAGATGGTGGCAATCACCAGAAAAATGGACAGATTGATATAGTAAATCTGGGCATACCCCAGCAGCATACCCGACACAATGGACAGCACCACCCCGGACAGATAGAACAGGGTAAACTTCGTCTCTCCCCACTCCCGCTCCAGCATCTGGCCAATCCAGAAGTAGAAGTAGCACCCCAGCAGCAGATAGAAGGGGTTGCTGGAGGATGGGATGATGACAAAGCTCACCAGCCGCCAAAGCTGCCCCTGGAGGATAAGCCCCCGGTTAAATGGCAGCCAGTATGCGGACAGCTCCCCCCGGAACAACACCAAATCGAGGAAAAATACCACCACCTGACCAATGACCAGATAGAGCATCAGGTTGGGGATACCCAACCGGGGGTGCTTGGCGCAAAATCGGTCTATGGGACCCAAGCTGTTTCTTGAATGGTACAAGTTGTAAGCCTCCTTCTGGGCGGCAGGTCAGGCCCACGCACCCCGCCGCCGCTCTGGAGCGGCAGTCTCTTTTGTATTCTACCCCAAATGCACCGGGGGAATCATCAACAAATTGTGAAGCTTTTACCGGGCATACAGCGCCACCAAATGGGTGAGGATGTCCACCACCCGGTCCATATCCTCTGCGGTGATGCACTCCATGGGGCCGTGGAAATTGTACCCGCCGGTGCCCAGATTGGGACAGGGCAGCCCCATGTAGGACAGGCGTGCGCCGTCCGTGCCGCCGCGGATGGGCTCCACCGTGGGCTCCACCCCCGCCATGCGGGCGGCCTGCTTGGCATTGTCAATCAGGTGCATACACCCCGCCAGCTGCTCCTTCATGTTGTAGTAGCTGTCTGTAAGGGTCAGGCGCACCGCCGCCGTGGGATGGGCCTGCTGCACCCGGGCCACCGCCTCTTCCATCAGCGCCTTCTTCCCCTGGAAGGCAGCGGCATCATGGTCCCGGATGATGTACTCCATCACCGCATGGGCCGCCGTTCCCTCCAGCTGCTCCAGGTGGAAGAACCCCTCGTACCCCTCTGTGCAGCCGGGGATGGCCTGGGCGGGCAAGTGCCCGTTCACCTCCTGGGCCAGCAGCAGCGCATTTTCCATAATCCCCTTGGCAGAACCGGGATGGACCGACACGCCGGTAATCTCCACTCTGGCAGAGGCGGCGTTGAAGTTCTCATATTCAATGGAGCCAGCTGCGCCCCCATCCACCGTGTATGCCCAGCGGGCGCCAAATGCAGGCACGTCGAAGTGGTTGGGGCCCTCGCCGATTTCCTCATCCGGCGTAAAGGCAATGGCAATGGGGCCGTGGGGGATGTCCTGGGTGCAAAGCCGCTGGCACAAGGTCATAATCTCCGCAACCCCCGCCTTGTCGTCCGCCCCCAGCAGCGTGGAGCCGTCTGCGGTGATCAGGGTCTGCCCCTTTTTCTCCGCCAGGAAGGGGAATTCCTCCACCCGAATCACCCGCCCCTCCCGGGGCAGCACCACATCCCCGCCGTCGTAGTGGGGGTGCAGCTGGGGCTGAACCCCCAGCCCGGAGAAGGCAGGCGCCGTGTCCATGTGCGCCAGGAACCCCAGGGTGGGACGGTCCTCGTAGCCCGGCGTGGCGGGCAGATGGGCGGTGACAATGCACCACTGCCCATCCAGCTCCACCTGGGGCACCCCCATCTCACGCAGCTCCTCCGCCAGCATCCGGGCCAAATCCCACTGGCAGGGGGTGGACGGGGTGACCCCGCTCTCCTCGCTGGACTGGGTGTGTACCTTGACATAGTTCAAAAAGCGCTCATACGCACGCATATCTACCACTTCCTATTGTAAATGTATGTACAGACGGCTTCTGCTCCGCCTGGCCTTTCTTTTCTATCATACCACAGTTTCTCCCCGGCTGCAACCGCCCAGGGTTTCCCGTGAAACATTTTTTGGAATCTAACAATCCCCGCCCAACGCCCCGCCGCCCTCCCCTGTCTCCCATGGGTCACACAGGTGGGCCCTGCTTCATCCTGTGCATCCGTAAAAGCGCACTGCCTTTTTCACAATCGGGCAAAACAAAAGACAGAATGTCCGTCCTGTCTTTTCATGGCAGCGGACGAAGCTTGTCTTAGACGCACAAAAAGGAATGGCACCTTGTTTCCACAAGGTGCCATTCCTTCTACTTTCGCCGCTTTGGCAACGGCACGACCAGGACAAAACCGAGCCGTCAAAACAGATGACGGCTCGGTTCGTCTGGCTCTGATTTGGTGGAGATAAGCGGGATCGAACCGCTGACCTCTTGAATGCCATTCAAGCGCTCTCCCAGCTGAGCTATACCCCCATATTCGCGCCGCCTCTCAGCGACGAAATTGATTCTACCACACCGTCCTCCGAAAGTCAACCCCTTTTTTGAATTTTTTACTCAGGTGCCGAATGGTACACCATGGTGCGCCCTCTGCCCTGCCCCCCTCAAAACCGGGCAGGGCACCAGCCCCCGCTCGATCCGGGCTTGGCAGGGGCGGCGCTGAGCGCCGCCCGCTTGCGCCTTCCGACCGAGCCGTCTGGGAGCTGATGCCCATGCAGGTCACATCTTCATGCTGTTGGAGAAGCTCTCCACCGCTTCCCCCACGGCCTGAATGGCCTTCCCGGCCACCTTCTGCACCGAGTGCTTCTTCCGGGGCTTCATCGCCATCATCACAGCGGCGCCCGCCGCCACCCCCAGCCCCACAGCGGGCAGGGTCATTTTGCTCGTCATCTTCATGAAATCTCCCTCCTTCCTCACTAGCTTGTCCGGGGAAGGCGGAATTTTTCCTGTCAATATCTGAAAATTTTCAAAGCTCCAAGTCCAAAGACACCGGGCAGTGGTCGCTGCCCAGCACCTGGGGGTGGATGTCCGCCTGGCGTATCCTTCCCGCCAAACAGTCAGATACAATAAAGTAGTCAATGCGCCACCCGGCATTGTTGGCCCTGGCATTGAACCGATAGCTCCACCAGGAGTAGGCCCCGGTGGCCTCAGGATAGAGGTAGCGGAAGGAATCGGTAAATCCCGAAGCCAACAGGATGCTCATCCGCTCCCGCTCCTGGTCGGAAAATCCGGCATTCCCCCGGTTGGTCTTGGGATTTTTCAAATCAATCTCCTGGTGGGCCACGTTCAGGTCCCCGCAGTACACCACCGGCTTGACTGCGTCCAGGCTGCGCAGATACTCCAGCATTTCCCGCTCCCAGTCCATTCGGTAGTCAATGCGGGCCAGTCCATTCTGGGCATTGGGGGTGTAGCAGTTGACCAGCCAGAACCCGGGATACTCCAGGGTAATCAGCCGCCCCTCGTGGTCGTGGCGCTCTACCCCCATCCCATACTGTACCGAAACCGGCTCTTTCCGGGTGAAAATCGCCGTACCTGAATACCCTTTCTTCTCCGCAGAGTTCCAGAATTGCAGGTACCCCGGCAGCGCCACCTCCGCCTGTCCCTGCTCCATTTTCGTCTCCTGTAGACAGATAAAGTCCCCGTCCAGCCCGGTGACGCCGTCCACAAAGCCTTTTTTCAGACAGGCACGCAGGCCATTGACATTCCACGAAATAAATTTCATGTTCCTTCCTCGCTCCTCTCCCTTTGTACCTGAGCCGTCAGCCTGCCCAGCTGCACCAGGGCATAGAGCAGGGCCGCCAGCATCATCAGCGCCTCCACCGCCATCACAAATGTGCATCCGCCCAGGTGGAGCACGCAGTTAAATTCCAGCCGCAGATAGACCAGATAGCTTGCCAGAGAGGATGCGCAGGCGAGCACCGCCGCCGGCCACCTCCTCCAGCTTGCGCAGGCCCAGCAGAGGGTGATGACATCTGCCAGGAAAAAGTACCGCTCGTGCATATAGGGCAGAAAGAAGGGAACGCCCAGCACCAGCACCACCGCCATGGCCATGGCAATCTCCCTGTCAAGCCGCACACCCAGCCACAGCCCCAGGCCCAGCAGAAGGAGCACCAGCACAGCCGCAGCCCCAATGCCCAGGTTGGCCAACAGCCCCTCTGGCACCTCCAATCCATAGGGGATGAACTGGTAGATGCTCGGTGCGTTGAGGGTGAGCCGATCGTACTCCCCCATCTGCCCCACATAGACCGACAAAATGTCCCCCAGGGGCTTGCCCAGCAGCAGCGCCGGGAGAATGCTCACGCCGTACCCCGCTACGAACAGCCACAGCTCCCAGAACTTCACCCTCCGGGCCAGCCATAGCACCCCCCACAGCGGGAGGAGAAACACCGTCTGCAATTTAATGGAGAAGGCCACGCCCATCAGCACCAGGGCGGGCCGCTGCCGCCCCTCCAGCGCCAGGGCCAGCGCATGGACGCACACTGCGCCATAGGTGGCGTCGCACTGGGCCCAGTAAGCGCCGTTGAGGATGACCGTGGGCAGCCACAGCGCCAGCAAAAAGGCCAGGTACGGTATGCCATCCTCCTTCTTCCCCCGCAGCACCCGGGTCAGACGGAGCACCCCCCAGGCCAGCACCACATCAAAGAGGATGGAGGCCAGCTTGATGGCGTACAAATCGGGCACCGGCAGATAGGAGATGAGGGCCAGCACATACAGGTAGGGCGCATTGTAGTTGCCCACATTGTCCTTGATGGCGGCAAACCCGCCGTTGGTGCGGAAATGCTCCACCCAATGGGTGAGAAAGTACAGGTAATCCTCACTGGCATACTCCATGCACGCCGCCCGCAGGGCAAAGGAGAGCACCACCGGCCCCAGAAGGAGCAGGAGCCATTCCCGCCTTGCCCCTTCCCGCCGCAGCACTGCCATGCACAGCGCCGCCAGCAGTGCCAGACACACCCCTACCGTCCACGCAGTACCGGCGCCTCCCTGGGTCATCCGGGCGCAAAACCAGGCGATTCCCGCCCCGCCCACAACACCGGCTCCCAGGCTCGCCCCACACCAGGGCAAACGCTTCATGCGCAACACCTCGACTTCTTCGCAAATTTGCTGATTTGTTCCATTTTATCATGGACAAGTGAAAAGAACAAGGGGGCATACGCCCCGTTCACCCCGCCATATGCTTCTCCAATGCAATCTTGGTGGATTTGGCCACATCCGCAATGATGCGCAGGTGCATGGCCGAGCAGCACTCCAGCATCTCCACCAGCTCCTCCAGAGCGGTACGGCGCAGGTTGGCGTGCTCCGTCAGCCCCGTGCGTTCTGTGAGCAGGTCATCGGTGTGAATCCCCAGCGCCTGGGAGATTTCCACAAACACCGGCAGGCTCAGCTTGGTATTCCCCGTTTCAATATGGCTCATGTGGGTCACCGAGATGCCAATCCGCTCCGCCAGCTGCTCCTGGGACATCCCGTGCGCCTTCCGGTATTTGCGTATCCGCTGTCCAATCTGATAGTAATCCAAAATTTTTCACCCTCTTAGTTAAATTTTACTTGAATTGTATAGGCAGTTGTGCTATATTCAAATAAACTGTGTAGGCTATTTTATGCCCATACAGTTAAATAAATATCCTAAAGGAAGTTAAGAGGAGAAAATGCAATGCGTAAAATGGTATCTTGCAGCGCCTGCGGCAAGGAGATTGCCGAGTCCGCCAAAGCCTGCCCCTTTTGCGGGGCCAAGCACACCCCGCCCGTCTACAAGCGGGTCTGGTTCTGGGTGGTCATGATATTTGTCGTCCTTCCCGTGGTGAGCGCCATCGTTTCCACGTCCATCACCCACGCCCCCACAACCAATACAGTCACCCCAAACCACCTGACCACCCAGAGCGCCGCCCCCGACCAGCTGGCCGCTCAGAGCGCCGCCCCTGACCAATCGGCCGGTGAAAGCGCTGCGCCCAGCCAGGCCGTCACCACCCCCCAGCCCTCGGTGTTTGACGGGGACTGCGGCATCGCCGCCTCTGCCGAAATGGGTTCTTCCATCATCGGCTCGCCCGAGCTGACCATCTCCCTCACCAACACCTCCGGCCGGGACATTGCCGCCATCGAATTCTACGCCGTCCCCTACAATGTGTACGGGGAGGAGCTGAACAACTGGATGACGCAGAACCGCCTCTATACGGACACCGCCATCCCCGCCGGTCAGTCCACCAACATCTCCTACCAGCTCATCGACTCCAGCGTCAAAACCGTAAAGCTGTACGTGTACAGCGTCTACTTCTCCGACGGCACCCAGTGGGGCAATAAGGACGCCACCGTCTCCACCATCCTCAGCCAGGGCGCTCTCATCGAGGTATTCGGCCAGTCCTGACCCCCTTGCCAAAGCAACAGGCCCATACGCTGCACCCCCCTTTGTCAGCCGGTATCTTACCCGGGCGGCAGGCGGGGTGCAGTTTGCCTTTTCCCCGGGGTGCTCTGTCCCCCTCTCCCCCTTTTCCCAGCACACTCCCCCCTTTTCCCCATTGTACATTGACATTCCGGCGGTTTTGGAGTACCATAAAATCTCCGCAAACCACAACGCATTTGATTACGATTTAGGAGGTTGCACCAATGTGCGGTTTTACCGGTTTCCTGTCCTATTCCAGCCCTCCCAGCGAGGGCGCATTGGCCGCCATGGGGGACGCCATCCGTCACCGCGGTCCAGATGAACAGGGGCACTATGTGGACACCTGCTGCGCCATCGCCCACCGCCGGCTCTCCATCATCGACCTTGCCAACGGACACCAGCCCATGACCAGCCCCGACGGGCGGTATGTGCTCGCCTACAACGGGGAAATTTACAACTTTCTCCCCCTGCGCGAGGAACTAGAGGCCGCCGGTCACCAGTTCACCACCCATTCGGACACCGAGGTACTCCTCCACGGTTACATGGAGTGGGGGGAGGGGGTCACCGCCCGTCTGCGGGGTATGTTCGCCTTCGTCATCTGGGACCGTGAGAAAAAGGAGCTGTTTGGCGCCCGTGACCCCTTCGGCATCAAGCCCTTCTACTACGCCGTGATGGGGGATCTGTTTTTCTTCGGCTCGGAGGTAAAGAGCTTTCTCCCCCACCCCGGCTTCCGCAAGGAGCTGAATGCCGAGGCTTTGAAGTTCTACCTCACCTTCCAGTATTCCGCCCTCAACGAGTCCTTTTTCAAGGGGGTATACCGTCTGCTCCCCGGTCATCACCTGCGCTGGAGCAACGGGCGGGTCACCCTCGGCTCTTACCACACCTTCCAATTCCAGCCCAAGCCCATGCCCCTGGAGCAGCGGGCAGAGCAGATTCGCCAGGTGATAAGCCAGTCGGTGCAGGCCCACCAGATCAGCGATGTGGAGGTGGGCGCCTTCCTGTCCGGCGGCATTGACTCCAGCGTCATCACCGCCCTGTCCAAGCCGGACAAGACCTATTCCGTGGGCTTTGAGCACAAGGGCTTTGACGAAACGGGGGAGGCCAAGGCTCTGTGTCAGGAGCTGGGACTGAAGAACAAGTCGAAAACCATCACCGCCGAGGAATTTTTCCAGGCGCTGCCCACCATCCAGTACTTTGCCGACGAGCCAAACGCCAACCTGTCCACCGTGCCCCTCTATTTCCTGTCCCAGCTGGCGGCCCAGGATGTGAAGGTGGTCCTCTCCGGCGAGGGGTCGGACGAGCTGTTTGGCGGCTATATCACCTACCACACCACCAAGCCCTTCCGGGCCTATCGGAAGCTGCCCCTCTCCGCCCGCAAGGCCGTGGCCAAATGGGCCGCCAAGCGCCGTGCCTTCAAGGGGCAGGGCTTCCTCATCAAGGCCGCCCAGAGCGTGGACGAGTATTTTGTGGGCCAGGCCTTCATCTTTGACAATGACGAGGCCCAGCGGGTGCTCACCCCCGCCTACCGCAGCGACTTGACCTGGCACGATGTCACCGCCCCCTACTTCGACGCCGTGGCAGATGCGGACGACTTGACCAAAATGCAGTACCTGGACCTGCATATGTGGCAGCCCCTGGACATCCTCCGCAAGGCCGACCGCATGACCATGGCCCATTCTCTGGAGCTGCGGGTGCCCTATCTGGACCGTGAGGTGTGGGAGGTTGCCCGTGCCATTCCCAGCGACCAGAAGATGCGGGGCAAGTCCACCACGAAATACCCCCTGCGTGTGGCGGCAGTGCCCCTCCTCCCCGACGACTGGGTCAACCGCCCCAAGGTGGGCTTCCCCGTCCCCTTTATCAACTGGATGCGGGAGGAGAAATACTACACCTGGGCCAAAGACCTCATCAACCAGGACTATGTGGCAGAGTTCTTTGACCAGTCCTACCTGCTCGACCTGCTGGAGCGCCACTACACCGGCAAGGAGCGCACCCACCGCAAGCTGTACACCGTGCTGTCCTTCCTCATCTGGTATCAGGTGTACTTCCCGGAGCGCTGCGGAGATGTGCCGCCCCTCACTGTGCAGCGCTGAGCCGTTTCCAGCGCAAGCCCTGCCATTGACAAAACGCCCCCTGCACCGGCTCACCGGTGCAGGGGGCGCTGTCTTACTCGCTCCACTGCTTTGCAATATCCAAACTGGCCTTGGCATTCAGCGCCCACCCGGCGGTGTGTCCCGCCTGGTACTCGTAATAGGCCTGACAGCCAATCATGGCGGCGTTGTCCCCGCACAGGGACAGGGGCGGCAGCCACAGCCTGGCCCCCGCCGCCTGGCAGGCACGCTCCAAATCCGCCCGAATGCGGCTGTTGGCAGCCACGCCCCCCGCCACCGCAATTTTGTGATACCCCAGGCGTCTGTCCGCCTCCATGGTGCGGGGCACCAGCGCATCGGACACCGCTGCGGCAAAGGAGGCGGCCAGGTCGGGCAAATGCAGCGCCTCCCCCTTCTGCTGGGCGTTGTGTACCGTATTGAGCACGGCGGTTTTCAGCCCCGAGAAGGACATATCCAGGGGATTGCCCTCCATGTGGGCCTTGGGGAAGGCAAAGGCCTGGTCGTTGCCCCCCTGGGCCAGGCGGTCCATGGGGCCGCCGCCGGGATAGCCCAGCCCCAGAACCCGGGCGATTTTGTCAAAGCACTCCCCCGCCGCATCATCCCTGGTGCCGCCCATCACCTCAAATTGGGTGTAATCCTTCACATGGACCAGAGCGGTGGTGCCGCCAGACACACACAGGCAGAGGAAGGGCGGCTCCAGGTCTGCGTGGGCCAGATAGTTTGCGGCAATGTGCCCCCGCACATGGTGTACCGGAATCAGGGGCACCCCCAGCCCGAAGGCCAGGGACTTGGCAAAGGACACCCCCACCAGCAGCGCCCCAATCAGCCCCGGGGCATAGGTCACCGCCACCGCGTCAATCTCCCCCTTGGAAATGCCCGCCTGACGCAGCGCCTCATCGGCCAGCGGGGAGATGGCCTCCACGTGCTGGCGGGAGGCAATTTCCGGCACCACGCCGCCATAAATTGCGTGCATATCCGCAGACGAGGCAATCACCGAGGAGAGAATGGTGCGCCCATCCCGCACCACCGCCACTGCGGTCTCATCGCAGGAGGACTCGATTGCTAAAATATTCATAGGTTCACTTCCTGTCAAAATAGTCGCACAAGGGTCCCGCAGGCAACACCGGCGCACCTCCGGCGGACACAGGTGCGCCGCCCTTCCGGGCAGCCTGCCCCAGCGGGGAGCGTGTACACAGCGGGGGCTGCCCGCCCCATTACAGCGGCGCAGCGTCCTCCTCCAGCCAGGCAGGGGCGGGCTTCACCGCCTGACCGGGCAGCAGCGGGAGCTGAATATACCGCTGCATATGCCCCGGACTGAAGTAGTCGGCATACACACTGCGGTGCAGCTCCATCACCACCCGGTCATCCTCCTCCGGCCCGGCATACAGGCAGTGGAAATGCACGCCAAACAGGGCGCACTGGTAGTCCAGTACCCGAAACCCGTTGCGCTCATAGAAGGCAATGCGCCGGCGGCGCAGGTCGTTCTCCCCCTCATCGTCGCTGTCGGGGTACTCCGCCTCCCCGAACAGCTGCCCGTACCGCTGCATCAGCAGGGGGAGAATCCGGGTGCCCACCCCTCCGCAGCGCTTGCCCCGCAGTACCCCCAGATACTCCAGCAGTGCCCCGGACCGGGCCTTGGGCAGCCACATCATGGCGTAGCCCACTGCCTCCCCGTCCTCCTCCACCACCAGCAGCGGCTCGTACTGGCCCATCTCCAGCAGGCGGAGCATGGCACCCAGGGGCTTGAGCTCCGCCTTGGGAAAGTCGTATACCATCTCTTCTTGATACAGCCGCTCCAGCTGGGCGGCGTCAAGCACAACCAGTTTCATGGGTAAACTCCAGTGTCATCAAAATTGCATCCTCTTTGGGATGGTCGTAATACCCCGGCCTGCGCCCCACCGGACGAAAGCCGTGCTTTTCATACAGGGCAATGGCAGGGGCGTTGGAGGCCCGCACCTCCAGGGTGAGAAAGGCCAGCTTCGCCTGCCCGAACCGCACAAAGGCGGCCACAAGGGCATCCGCCACCCCCTGGCGGCGGCAGTCGGGGCGCACAGCGATGTTGTCAATGTACCCCTCGTCCAGCACCGTCTGCAATCCTGCATACCCCAGCACCTGGCCCTGGCCGTCCACAGCGGCAATGATCACCGCCGACTCATTCCACAGCACCCCCTCCAGCATCTCCTGAGTGGCAGGATGGGAAAAACAGCTGCACTCCAGCGCTGCAATCTGGGGAATCAGCTCCGCCGTCATGGGGAGCAGCTGATAGGTCAAGGGCTGCACGGCGTCTCCTCCTCTCTCACCAGGGCCTCCACAATCTGCCCAAAGTACATCTCATGGTAATCCCCGTCATACCACTTCTCCCGCACCTGCGGGGGCATGGCGGCAGGGTCCAGCTTCTGACGGTACACCTTGCGGCACACCAGCACCACACGGGCCTGGGCAAAGTAAGGCGCGCCCCCCGCCCCGGTGCACACCGTAAAGCCGCACTCCTCCGCCTTATTCACATCCCGCCCGCTCTTGCTGCCGCACAGGGCCAGCTGGGGGCGGTACGCCTCATCAAAAAAGGAGAGGGTGAAGTAGTCACTGCCGTCCACAAACTCCTTGGTATACCGCTGCGGTCGGATAAACACCGTGGCCATCGGCTCCCCCCACAGCACCCCCAGTCCCCCCCAGGAAGCGGTCATCGTGTTGTAGTGCCCGGCAGTTCCAGCGGTGATCAGCATCCACTGCTGTCCAATGGCGGCAAACACATTGCCGGGCAACGCCTTGGGGTCTACGGTTTGAAACATCGTCATTCCTCCTCGCTGCAAAGTCATCCTCAGTGTATGCGGCAGATATGGCAAAAAAGCCCATGTCCGGAGACATGGGCTTTTGGGAGAACAGATTACTCCAGGCCAAACTTCTTGTTGAAGCGGCTGACACGTCCGCCGGTATCCACCATCTTCTGCTTACCGGTGTAGAAGGGGTGACACTTGGAGCAGACTTCCACCTTGATGTCCTTCTTGGTAGAGCCAGTCTCAATCACATTGCCGCAGGCGCAGGTGATCGTGGTCTGCTCATAGTTGGGATGGATGCCTTCCTTCATGGAGATTCACCTCTTTCTGTCGTCACAGTAGTCGAAGAAGTCCTAAGACTCCTTGTAAACGCAAATGGTATACTATCACAAATCAGCACAAATTGCAACAGGTTTCTGAAAAAAAGTTTTTGTCACAGGGTTACTCCCTCTCCGGCAGAGAAAAACCACACCACCCGGCGGGTCACGGGCTGCCCGATGGCGGCAGAGAGGGCGCGGGTATACGCCTCCAGCTGGGGGCGGTACTGCTCCGCCCGGGTATGGAGGCTGTCCCTGTTCACCCAGTCGGTTTTGAAGTCTATCACCGTCACCGTGCCGTCCGCCTCCTGGAACCAGCAGTCCACCACGCCCTGGAGGAGCACCTCCTCCTCCGCCCCCAGACCGGGGTAGTAGTCCCCGGCGGGCACAAGGATGGAGAACTTATACTCCCGCTCCAGCCGGGGGGCGGCCAGCAACCGCCGTCCCAGGGGGGAGCGGAAGAAGTGTACAATGGGCCAGGGGCGCACCGCCGCCCCCTGCTGGGGGGTGAGAAACTGCCGCTGTACCAGCTGCTCCACCTGAGCCTGCACCTGCTCCACACTCTGGGCACGGCGATAGTCCAGATACTGCATGGCCATGTGCAGGGCGGTGCCCCGCTGGGCGGCGGTGAGGGGGCGTTCCCCCTCGAACACCGGCCGGCGGAGGGTGACCCTGGGCGCCTGCACCTCCACCGTCCCCCCCTCCGTCCCGGCGGGGTGGTCAGGGGCCTCCTCCGGCGTGTGCAGCCCCGGCGGGGCCTCCCACAGGGACACCCCGTCCTCCGCCGCCTCTTCATCCCGCTCCCGCCCCTTCAGCTGAGTGGCGGTGAGCTTGGAGGGCACATCGGCGGCAGCCAGATGGGGATACGTCCAGGCGAGGGCCTCCTCCAGCCCCTGGGGGAGGGGACGCGCCCCATCATCCCCCTGGACGGCGGCACTCTGGTGGGCCGGGGGCACCTCGTAGCGGGTGCCGGGGAGCAGCTCCATCTTCCAAAGAGGCCCCAGGGGGATGTCCCCCTGCTGCCACACGGGGGGCGCAGTCTCCCACAGCGGGGCGCTGTCCGGGCGGCACAGGGCGGGCAGCAGCACCCACTCTGCCATGCTGCGCCCCTCTGCCACCCGCCGGGGCGGGGGCGGGCACTGTGCCTCTTCCTGCAAACTGGCCAGCTTCACCTTGGCCCCATTCACAGCGGCAAAGAGAAACAGCTTGTGCTCGGCACGGGTCATGGCCACATAGAGTAGGCGCATTTCCTCTGCCCGGGTCTGCTGGCGCAGGCGCAGGGCAATGGCGTCCCGTGCAAGGGTGGAGTAGCGCACCCCCCTGGCCCGGTCCACCCGCTTGGCGCCCAGCCCCAGCTGGGGGTGGAAGAGCACCGGAGCCTTGGCGTCCTCCTCGTTGAAGGCGTGCTCCATCCCGCACAGGAATACCACCGGGTACTCCAGCCCCTTGGACTTGTGGATGGACACAATGCGCACGCCGCCCCCCTCCCCGGCGGACACCGGCACGGCCACCTTCCCCTCCGCCATGCGGCTGAGGTGGAGGAGGAAGGCCATCAGCCCCCGGTGGCCATCCCCCTCAAAGCGGCAGGCCTCGTCGTACAGGGCCAGCAGATTGGCCCGGCGGTGTTCTCCATCGGGGAGGGCGGCAAAGAGGGCGGGCAGATCGGTGCGCTGGTATACCTGCCAGAGCAGGCGGTGGCTGGGCTCCTCCGCCGCCAAATCCCGCAGCTCCTCCAGCAGGCCCAGGAAGCCGGCGCAATCCGCCTCCCCCCGTGCTCCCCCCGCCTCCACAGCGGCGTACACCGTCCCCTCAGGGCAGGCCGCACGCAGTTGGGCCAGCCGGTCTGGGGTAAAGCGAAAGACAGGGGAGCGCAGCACCGCCAGCAGGGGCACATCCTGCACCGGATTGTCCAGAATTTGCAGCAGCGCAATGGCCACCGACACCTCGGTGGTGCCAAAGAACTCCCGTCCCCCCTCTGCGCTCCAGGGAATGCCCTGCTCATCCAGGGCGGCGGCATAGTGGCGGAGCAGGGGGCCGGGGGAGCGCAGCAGAATGACCATGTCCCCCCAGTCCACATTGCGCCCGTCAATCTCCAGCCCCTCCTCCCGGAGGGCGCGCATCCGGGCGGCCACCGCCCTGGCCTCCACCAGGTCCTTGTCCGTCTTGCCCTGCTCCCCCTCGTCGCTCAGCTCTGACAGGTCTACACAGCACAGCTCGGTCTGGAACCGGGGATCGGGGAGCAAATCCCCCCGCCCCACCTGAAGGGCCTCCTCCGGGGTGTAGTCCAGCTCCCCCGCCATGCGTGTCATAATGCTGCGAAAGACGAAATTGGCCGCCTCCAGCACCTCGGGGCGGGAGCGGAAGTTCTGGGAGAGCAGCAGCTTGCGCCCCTCCCCCTCCACCGCCTGTTCCCGGTGGGGCCAGCGGTGATACTTGTCCAGAAAGAGGGTGGGATCGGCCAGGCGGAAGCGGTAGATGGACTGCTTCACATCCCCCACGAAAAACAGGTTGCGCCCCTCCCGGGAGAGGGCACGGAAGAGGGTGTTCTGCACCGCATTGGTGTCCTGGTACTCGTCCACCATGATTTCCACATACTGCTCCCCCCACTGCCGGGCCAGCGGGGTGGGATTGCCCGCCTCATCCGCCAGCAGGCGCACCGCCAGATGCTCGGCGTCGGCAAAGTCCATCACCCGCCGCTGGGCCTTCTTGGCCAGAAAGGCCCGATCCAGCTCCCCCGTCACCGACAGCAGGGCACGCATCCCAGGGGCCACCGCCCGCAGCTCGTCCATCACCTCCTGGGCAGAGGCGGAGAACTGCTGGGCCAGCTTCTCCATCTGCTTTTTGCAGGCGGTGCGTGCCCCCTTCACCTGCTCCTGGAGCACCACATCCCGCTCGCCCCGGGCGCTGCCCAGCCGTGAAAAGGGCACGGGGAAGCAGGCCGCCGCCTGATTCCACCCCTGCCCCAGGGCCTGGGAGAGGGCGGACAGGTGCTCCAGCGTCTCACTCAGGCTGGGGCCGTAGCTCTTCTCCAGCACCTCGTCCTCCTCCACCTGTTCCCGCAGCTGGCCCAGACGCTCCTCCCAGTAGTCCACACTCTGGCGGGCGTCCTCCAGCAGCAGCCGTCCCCAGGGGGTATCCTCCGGCTTCCACCCCTCGGGCAGGTCATAATCCCCCTGGCGCTGCTCCAGCCAGCGGGCGGGATTGGGCTGGGCCTGGATGTGGCTGTGGAGCGCCAGGATCACTTCCTCCAGCCGGTGGTCGTCCCGGTCCCCCGCCAGGGTGTCCACCAGGCTGGCAAACCCGGCGTCCTCCTCCATCCCGGCATACCGCCCCTCCAGCACCTCGCCCAGCGCCTCCAGCCGCAGCTGCTCCCCCTCCGCCTGGTCGCACAGGCGCACATCCGGGTCCAGCTGGGCCAGGTGGCCCCACTGGCGGAGAAAGTCCAGGCAGAAGGCATCAATGGTGCAGATGGGCGCCTGATAGATGAGGGTGGCGCAGCGGCGCAGATGGCGGTCCTCCGGCCGGCTGGCCAGCCGCTCCTGAATGGCGGCGGCAATGCGCTCTCTCAGCTCGGCGGCGGCGGCATTGGTAAAGGTGATGACCAGGAAGCGGTGGATGTCCTCCCCCTGCTCCACATAGCCCATCAGCCGCTCCACCAGCACCCGGGTCTTCCCCGACCCGGCGGCGGCGGACACCAGAATGGCGCCCCCCCGCTCGTCCACGGCGGCCTGCTGCGCCTCAGTCAAACGAAAGGCCATGATGTTCTTCCTCCTCCCGACTCAGTTTACTCCAAAATTCTGCGCTCTTGATGCCCCGTCTCCACCGCCGCTTGTCCCCCCAACAGTCCTCAAAGTGACAGGCGGCCTTGTAGTCGCAGTAGCGGCAAGCGTTGTCCTCCCCGCTGCGCCAGAAGGGGTCTGCATCGATGTTGCCCAGGGAGATCTGCCCCGCCACCTGGCACAGCACCCGCTCCACATAGCGCTCCAGCTGCTCCAGCTGCTCAGGCGTCACACGAAAATCCGCCTTGTCCGGCAGGAAGATGGTGCCTCCCTCCCCGTGCTCCATGGCGGCCAGCACCTGGCTGTCGTCCAGCACCAGCCCCTGGCGGCGCAGCTGCTTGCACCGCTCCTTTTCCACCGCCTGGGGCGACATCCCCCTGGGGCCGTCGATGACGGCCCGGCGGGCAGGCACATAGAGCACCCCGGCGGGCAGCGGGGGCTGATCCCCCCCAAACAGCCCCTTTACCCGGCTGAGAGCAAAGAGGTAGAGGAGCATTTGCAGCCCCCGCCCGCTCTCCAAATCGGTGAAGTCAAAGTCCTTTTTCCCCGTCTTGTAGTCGATGACCCGCAGGTAGCGTTTTCCCTCGTGCTCCCACAGGTCCACCCGGTCCACAAAGCCGGACAGCTCCAGACGGGTGCCCTGTCCCGTGGCCTCCAAGGCAGGCAGCTCCCCGCCCCGCCCGAAGCGCAGCTCAAAGCGCACGGGGGCAAAGTCCGAGCGGGACAATTCGGTGAGCACGTTGTCCACCACATCCAGCACCGCCCCCTTCATCCGCCGGAACAGACAGCGAAACCGTGCCTCCTCCTCCAAGCCAGACAGCACCTCCCGCTCGTAGGCGTCGGCGGCGGCGTGTACCAGGCTGCGGCGCAGCTCCGGCTCCCGGGCCAGCATCGCCACGCCCCCCTCCTCCTCAGCGCTGCGCAGCACCGCCTCCAGCACGCTGTGGACAAAGCTGCCGTAGTCCGAGGGGCGGAACATCGCCCGCTGCCGGGGCCGTGCAGACAGGCCGTAGCGAAGGAAGTGGCTGAAGTGACAGGAGTTGTACAAATCCAACCGGGTGGCAGACATGGGCACCGTCTGTCCAAACAGGGCGCGGACAGAGGCCGCAGACAGCCTCCCCCGCTTCCACTGCCCCGCCTGGCGCAGCCGCTCCACCCGCTGGCCCACCAGGGGGTGCTGTTCCAGTACCGCCGCCAGGGCAGGCCACCCCCCAACCCGCTCCAGGGCGGGGACAGGGTGGGCCAGGCGGCACATCTCCCCCACCGCACGCCGGGGGGTGCTTTGGGGGAACAGCTCCCCCACCCGGTTCCAGAGCATACACGGCATCCGCTCCTGCCCTCCCGCCCCAGTGCGGGCATAGCTGATGTACAGCCGCCGGGTGGGGATGGCGCACGTCTCATAGGCAATGGTCAGCTCACGGCGCAGCTTATCCTCCTGCCGCGGCGCCAGCTCCACCGCCTCCTCCGCCAGCGCCTGCCGGTCCTGGTCGGAAAACAGGCCGGGGGCAGGGGCGCAGTTTGGGATGGTCACGCTGTCCGCCCCCAGCAGGAAGAGCACCTTCACCTCCCGGTGGGCAATGCGGGGCGACTCACTCACCGTCACCCGGTCTAAGGACACCGGAATGGCGCCCACATCATACGCCCCCAGCACCAGGGCAAACAGCCGGGCAAACTCCTGCCCGTCCAGCTCAACCTGCTCCAGCAGCAGGGCGCACTGCTCCAGTCCGCCCACCAGGATGTCCCACAGCTGACGGTACTGGGCGGCGGTGTTCAAGTCCCCCCGGCGCTCCAGGGCCTCCGCCCGCTGTTCCAGCCGCTGGGGCAGGCCGATTTCCTCCAGAAAGTCGTAGAGCGCCAGCGCCCGCCCCCGCCCGGTGTGGTCCTCCGCCTTGCGCAGGCGCTCCAGCGGGGCGATGACCTGGCGGCGCAGTGCATCCAGCTGGGCCACCTGGGCGGCGGTGTCCTCGTCCATGTGCCTGCCGTATCCCTCCGGGTGCATATCCCAGGGCTTTTCTCTGCTCCATATGCTCCCTCGCAGATTCCAGGTGAGGGCGTAATTCTCCAGTGCATCCCGCTGGGCCCGGGTGATTCCGGTCAGGTCGGTTTTGAGGTAGCGGAACAGCTCCTCATAGGGGTAATTCTGCGCCACCGCCGACAGCGCAGCGGTGACCAGCGCCAGCACGGGCTTTTCCAGAATGTCCTCCATCACGCTGCGGAACACGGGAATGCCGTACTGCTCCAGCACGCTATCGGCCAGCTCCCCGTACCCGTCCAGCTGACGGGCGCACAGGGCGACGTCACGGAAGCGAACCCCCTCCTCCCGTGTCAGACGGAGGATTTCCGCCGCCGCCCACTCCAGCTCCTGCCGACGGTCAGCGGCCTGTATGCGCACCACGGGGCACTCCTCCGTCCAGGGCTGGGGCAGGGGGCCGAAGAGATGCCGCTCCAGATGCGCCAGGCCGGGATGGGTGTCCCTGCGGGGACGGCACAGCGTCTGCTCCACCACAGCCACCCCCTCCCCTCTGGCCCGGCGCATCAGCCGCCTGGCGCACCGCTGGGCGGGGACAAATACCCCGGAGCCGTCCTCCTCCCGCTGGCCCACCAGCGCCACGGTGAGCGCTCCCTGCCGGGCCAAAATCGCCAGCACCTCCTCTTCCTGGGGGGTAAAGTCGGTGAAGCCGTGGACGAACACCGCCGCATCCGTCCCCCACTCCGTCTCCTCCAGCTGGTGGGCCAGGCGGTCCAGGCGGCTGCGGGGGTCTGCGGCGGCGTGGGCAGCCAGCCCCTCATAGGCCTGGTAAATCAACCCAATATCCCGCCACTTGTCCCCCTGCTGACCGCCCACCCGTTCCCCTGCCTCCATCAGGCGGTTGGGTGTCACCCGGTAGCTGCGGCATTCATCCAGCGTGGCCAAAAGCCCGGTGAGAAAGGCGGGCTTGCGGGAGGGGGTGCGGTATACCTTGAGCAGGTCGCCCACCTGGCGCAAGGCGGCATAGAGCAGGAGCATCCTCCCGCCCCCGTCCAGCATGGGGGCGGCTGCGCCCCCTGCCACGTCGGTGAGCCGGGCGGCCAGCCGGGTGAAGGAGAGCACCTCGCACCCCTGGCTGTCCTGGCATCCCAGCACCTGACACAGCGCCCGTTCACTCTCGTGGGAGTACTGCTCCGGCACCAAAAGCAGCCTGCGGGGGGCCGGGCTGCGCCCCATCCGCTCCAATAGTTCCCGCCGGGTCTCCTGTCCCGCTCGGGCGTATAAAATGGTCAGCATGGTCTATGCTCCTCTCTCTGCCCCGGTATGCCCCCTCCCATCGGAGAGACCCCGCCGGGGTGCTTGCTCGCTGCGGTCCATCCGAGCTGTTCGCTACAGCTCGGCGCTTCTTTGTTGTCACGCCTCACAACCCGCCGCTGTCCCTCGCCAGCGCTGCAGAGCGGCGTGAACGGGGAGGGGGGAGACCCCCCCGGGCGCTGAACCTTCGAAACAATCAA